>JBBJOX010000130.1:0-7737 GCA_037724245.1 Thermomicrobiales bacterium
TCCGGCAGCGGATCGAGCGGCCAGATCGGTCGCTTGATCTTCGTGTACGGCAGGTTCGACAGATTACTCGTGGTGTACCCCGGCGGATCGGTTCGGATGATCGTCCCTGCAATTGGCTGAAATCCGCCCCGGAAGTGCTGCATCGATTTCAGGCAAACCACCCGATACGTCGTCACATCGATCCCGTGAAGCTGAAAGAGTTCCTTGTCCAGTGTCTGCGATCGTTCCGAACCAACGATCACATCGACATTTCCGATCACCAGTCGCGCCATCCTCCCGAGATCCACCATCGCGCCGGCGCCCATCGGTGTCGAGAGCACGAACCTGCCATCAGTCGTCGCTTTCACATACGCCGTCGTCTCGATCGGCGCGCCGTGCAGATCGTCGGTGAACCCGCCGAGCCGAATCTCGATCGTCGCTCCCGGTCCTGCCGCGTGTGCCTGGGCCGCCGTCTTCGGATCCCAGACGAATCCGAAACACGTCTTCGGTTCGTTCGCCGCGAGCAACGCCCTCAGCAGATGCGTCCCGTTGCCCGGTGCGCCACCACCCGGATTGTCCGAGACCTCGGCCACGATCACCGGCAGTGCCGTCGCCGCCAGTGCCTCGGCAATCGCCGCATCCGGTTTCGGCAGAATCTGCTGGAAGTCCTCGATCGTCTCGAAAATCAGCGCAACGACCTGATTCGCGATCGATTCCGCCAGCGCCGGATCGTTGTCCGTTGTCACCAGCACCGACGTCGTGATCACCGACACATCGGAGTGCGGAAAGCCATGCGTGAAATTGCAATCGAGCACACCGGGCGTCTTCTCGCGTTCGATACAGAAATCGTTGATCACCTTCGCCGGACCACTGAACGTCGTCGATCCTGGAATCTGGATCGGCAATCGCACCAGATGCTTCACCGGCCGGATCGTGCCCTCGACGATCCCCTTGGCGATGCCGACGATTTCCGCGCCCCGCTCGTACATGTCGACATGCGGATACTCGTGACAGTAGAAGAGCGCGTTCGCCTGCGACACCATCGTCTCGGTTGTGTTCCCGTGCAGATCGAGCGAGAGCACAATCGGAAGATCGGGTCCAACCAATGCCCGGAGTTCCGTCAGGAACGTCCCTTCCATGTCCTCGATCCCATCGGCCGATCCGGCTCCGTGGAGCGCCAGGCAGATCGCATCCACCGGACCCGCCGCCGTCAAATGCTGGAACAACGTGTCGCGAATCGTTTCGTAGGCATGTCGGGAGACCGTGGCCGAGGGTTGGGTTGTTGTTGCCAGCGTCGGGGCGATCTCGATACCGAGCGATTCCGCAGCGTCGATCATTCCGCCGAGATCGTTGCGCACACCGCGATGGACCCGAATCACATCGTCGCCCTCGGCCCATGTTTTCTTCTTGAATGCGTCCAGTTCTGTGAAGCCGGGACAGAATGTATTGGTCTCGTGAGCAAATTCCCCGATAGCGATCCGCATCTATCTCTCCAGATTCCCGGCAACGCCGCCATTGCCAACAATCCGCATCCTATCCGAGAACCTCCCATCGGCCAATCAGGCGGAGGAAACACACTCGACTCCCTCGCCCGTCATCCTGACGAAGGAAGGATCCCCCAGCCTGTCCTCGAGCGAAGCGAAGGAAAGCCGCTACCGGGCGAGGCAAGAAGTCACGTTTCGTAGGGGGTTCCTTCATGGGACCCCGCTGAGCTCCTTGTCATCCTGACGAAGGAAGGATCCCCCGGCGAAGCCGGTACCCAATCAATGCCTCAGCTCTTGTCTGCAGAGCTGAGGCATTGGTCATCCTGGGGCACCAAGGCAGACACACAGGTCTGCCGCTACATTACGAAAACTTCGTCTTGGACAACTGATCCCGATGAGGTATCGGTGCCCGCTTCCGGACTCGCCTCGGGCGAGGCGATCGGGCTCGAGGCCGGGGATGCCGCCGGAGTCGCCGCACTCGTCGGTTCCGAGGTTGGTGTCCGCCGCGGCGGTGTCGTTGGCAGGTTCTCGAACCCCTCACCGGCGAACGGGGTGATGTCGTTGGAAATAGGAGTCGGGTCCTCCTGCCACGGCAGATACCCACCCATATTTGCCAGGAAGTAGGCGTAGCTGCCGAGTGCCAGCACCAGCACCACTCCCAGTGCGAGCAGTACGTTGCGAGGCCTGATCAGTGGTTTCTTTTCTGCTGACATCGCTGCTATCCCGGTTCCCTAACCTGAAATCGGCATGCGGCCGGGCGAACCCAACCGCATGCCAGTGATCGTGTGCAGGACTTCTAGGCTGCCGGAACGGCGACCACGTCCATCTGCAGAACGATGTTGTCGTCGATGCTGATCACCGGACCAACAATCGGCTTCTCCATCTCATAATCAGTCAGCACGAATGTTGTGGTGGCGGTGCCGGTCACGGTTTCGCCATTCAGCGTTGCCGTAACGTCCCACTTCGCTTCGTTGGTCACACCGTGCAGGGTCAGATCGCCGACGAGGGTGAAGATTGTTTCCTCACCATCGACAAGTCCACTTTCGAGACCTTCAGTACCAGTGGAGATGAATGTCGACAGCGGAAAGTCGCCGGTTTCGAGGACGTTGTCATACAGGTAGTTGTCGCGACGTGCCTCGGGGGAAACGAGGGTCCGCATGTCCACGTCGATGCGCGAACCGGCAACTGGCATCCAGGCTTCGTCGAACAGCAACGTGCCCTGAATGGCCTGGGTTTCGCCGATAACTTCCTGGGCTCCGGATCCGGTCAGCTCCTCCTGCGCAATGTAGCGAGCGAAGGATTGCTCGGCATCCAGTGTCAGGGTCATCGCCGCTACTGCGGAAGGGCTGGCCTCTGGCGATGCATCCTGGGCAGCGACATCGGCAACGATCGACGACAGAAACAATCCATAGGCGATTGCCAGAATCGACAACACACTCGTCGAAATGACTCCAACTCGTTTGATCCCGGACATACTCACGACCTTCCTTTTCTGAGATGCCCGACCCGCTTGCGGTACACACGGTGTGCACCGGCAAGGCGCGTCAGACAGCGTTCACGTTCGGCGTTTGCCTGCGAGTGCCTCACTCCAGTGCAAGTCCGGAATCGAGGACGTCGAATTGGCCACAAGAGCCAGTCAGTGGCAAAGTGCTCGACGTCAGTGGCGAGTCATCATTGGCTGGTTATAACGTTATTCAGCGGACGTTGGAAAGGGATGGAAGCAACCTGTGAGTTAGCTGAAGGCGATTATCTCATCCTGGTGTCGGTGTGGCCTCGGCAGTTGCTGTGGCAATTGGAATCACCGAGGCTCCGTCGCCGAAGAGCGCCCAGGCGAACCCGGCACCCACCATCGCAACGCAGACGAACGCGAAAATGAGAATCTGGTTACGGTCGTTCTGAAAAAATTCCTTGTTCACAGGGGCTGGTTCCTTTATGTCGAAGTCTCGTGCTCACGAAGAATATCGAGCAACACGTGGTGAGCAATGTTCTTGCCGGAAAGTATCACGATCGTCTCCCGATCGCGGGACAGGGATTCGTCGCTTCGAAGCGCAGCAACCGCCGCCGCTCCCGCGCCTTCCACAACCAGGCCATGGTGCCGGATCAGCCAACGCACCGTGTCGCGCAACAGAGCATCGTCGACGTGGATCAGGCGCGTTCCATGATGACGCAGGATGTCGACGGTGATCGATCCGGGTTCGATATTGCCGGAGAGTCCATCGGCGATCGTGTCACCGATCGCAATGTCTCGCGTTCTGCCTTCGCGCACGGCAGTCGAAACCGCCAGCGACTGGCTCGATTCGACTCCAACGACCTCGATGTCCCATCCTGTCTCGCGCAGCTCAGCGGCACGCATCGCCACACCGGCCAGCAAGCCACCACCACCGAGCGGCACGATCACGCGCAGTGGCCCTGCGGGCCGATCGGCCACGATCTCGTCGAGAACGGTCGACTGCCCGGCTATCACCACCGGATCGTTGTACGGAGAAACGTAAAACGCCGGGACATCGGACGTGGCAGTCAGGTGAATCGCATGCGCTTCTGCCTCGACCACTGTTTTCCCGTACCGGATCAAGGTCACCGGACGTTGCTCCAGATACGACCGTTTCGCAACCGAAGCCGTTTCAGCGATCACGACCGTGGCCGGAATTCCCAGTTTCTCCGAAGCGTAGGCGATGCCGAGCGCGTGATTGCCTGCCGAAGCGGCGATGATTCGCGATTCGGCAGGCGCCGCCGAAAGTGCGGCGATCGCACCCCGAACCTTGAATGATCCTGTCGGTTGCAACGTTTCGAGTTTCAGCCAGGACGTTCCCGAAGCGACCAATGGAGTCGGTGCCAGATGATGCAGCACACTCGCGCGCGCAGCCTCCAGATCGTCGGCAGCCGGCCAACGAACGGTGCGCGACATGGCAGGGTCAGCCATCGGTTGTGATGTCACCGGATACGAACTCCTGCGTCTGGGACGTTGGCAAGCGTGCACGATCAACACGTATCTTTGATAATACCAACAGGGATACCCCTGCACAGGAAGAATCGGGCAGCGGTGCCGACGCACGCTTCATGCGTGCGCAGGATTGATCTCTGTACGATCAACCGTAAAACGATGGCGATGACCAGCAATCGCGCATGTCCGGGACGGTGACTATGTTGGCCAGCTTGGCGCCGCTCGAGGCGAAACACGAAGGACTGTAAAGATCGAGGCGTCCCCGCACCGACCATCGTTCAGGCTTTCGGTTCCCGTTTTCCTGGCATCCAACGCGTTGTCGATACTTGGCAACATCATGACTCTGGTCGCCCTCCCCTGGTTCGTTCTCGAAACCACGGGGAGTGCCGGGCAGACGGGACTCACCGGAATGGCCTTTGCTTTGCCGGCGTTTCTGGCGGGGATTTTCGGCGGGGTGCTCGTCGATAGGCTCGGTGGCCGGACGATGGCGATCATTTCCGATGTCATCAGCGGACTCTCGGTCGCCTGTATCCCGCTCTTTTTCAATGCCAACCTGTTGCCGTTCGGTCTGTTCCTCGGATTCACCTTTGCCAGCGCGATCTTCGATGTACCGGGTCTGACGGCCCGCCGCATCATGTTGCCAGAGATGGCGAGGAAGAATCATGTCCAGCCCGAAGCGATGAACTCCTGGTTCGAGGTGATGCAAAGCCTGGCGATCGTGGTGGGGCCAGCACTGGCTGGATTTGCCATTGCGTGGTTCGGAGCGATCAATCTGCTCTGGCTCAACGCAGCGACATTCCTCGCCTCGGCCACACTCCTCTATTTCTTCAATCGCGAAGTTGGTCAGCCAGTTAATCTGCCATCGAGTCATGAACATGGGTTTCAGTCCTGGTCGCAGGATGTTCTGGCCGGGTTCCGGTTTCTCAAGGGTGATTCGCTGCTGTTGGTGCTGGCTCTGATTCTGACGGTGTTCAATTTCCTGGGAGCAACGATTACAACGATCGTGATGCCGGTCTACATCGATGATCGCTACGGCACGGCGACCAGACTCGGCGTCCTCCTGACCGCAATCGGAATCGGCAACCTGATCGGAGGGTTGCTCTTCGCGTCCGTTGGCTACCGGTTGCGACCGTATCGCAAGTGGGTCATGCTCGTCGGCCTCGCTGTTTGGGGGCTGATGCAATGGCTGCTTGTTCCGCAACTGGCATTCGGCGTGTTGCTGGCGCTCGTTTTCATCGCCGGTTTCCTTGAAGGGCCGGTCAATCCACTTCTCGTTACGGTTCGCATGGAGCGTATTCCGGAACATCTGCGGGGCCGGGTCTTTGGCACGTTTACCGCCATGGCCCAGGTCGCGACGCCGATCGGGATGGTCGTTACTGGCGCCCTGCTCGAAAGATCCGGCATCAATACCGGCATCATCATATTGGCGGCGACCTATACCGTCCTCGTTGTCGGTCTGCTCTTTGTCCGCTCACTCAACGAGATGAACCGGGTCGTTTGTGATGATCAGCCCGCAACCGACTCCTGACACGCACAGTGCGACGTTTCGTTAGCCAGCTTTCGCGACGAGGCGACCGGCAATCCGCATCCAGCCAACTTCGCCAATTTCATTGCGTACGAAATCGATATACTGCCGACCGTTCACGTTCTGCTGAAACCAGACATCCTTTTTCAGGGAATCGAGAAATACCGGAGTTTGCGTTGCCTCCTCGATCACGGTGATTCGAGGAGGCCCATCGGCAACGAACGCGGTTTCGACGATATAGGTCGTTCCATCCAGGGAGCGATAAGTACCGAAGCAATCGGTGAACTCATCTGCCATCAGCGGTGTTCCCGGTTCGTCATCGAGCGAACGTGAATCCAGCAGGTTGTTCAGCAGCCAGCGCGCGACCAATGCCGCGAGTTCAACGCCGGTACTGGCGTTGGCGACAACGGCGCAGACAAACCCAGATTCGGGAACCACCACCAGCAGGGATTGCTGCCCGTTCGTTCCACCATCGTGCAGCACGCATGTGATTCCATCGCGATCGACGGTGAACCACGAGACGCCGACACCGTCGACCTGATAGCGTCCCAGCGACCCCCCAGGTTCGAGTGGCCGTTGCATCGATTCACGCGCCGACTTTCCGGGAAGTGCATCGGACGCGACTCCAATCCCGGCGTGATACATCCCGTAGCGGAGCAGATCATCGATCGAGCAGAAAATCCCGCCGGTTGGCCAGGTGATTCGCGGAAGCGCAAAGCTCCCGGTCGAGACAACGGCGGTGCCATCCTCTGCAATGTCATGTCCTCGCGCATGCGGTCCGGCAGTTACCGTCTCTGTGTCATACGTTGCCGTTGTCATATCCAGCGGATCGAAGACCATGGTCTGGATCAGATCCTCGAAAAGGCCATCACCGACGACTTCGAGAATTCGGCCAAGAATCGCGGCATTAAGATTCGTGTAGCTGAATGGACCACCCGGTGGCGCTACCTGCTGAATCGCCGAGGTCTCATCCATCAGGAGTTGCAAGGCGGTGTCACCACTGGTGCCGGGAAGCGCGGGAAAAACATCGAACCCGCTGGTGTGCGTGACGAGGTGGCGAACCGTGACTTCGGCCGCGACATCGGCATCGGCGACTGTAAAATCGGGAATGAAGCGTTGCACCGGATCGTCGAGATCAACCAGACCATCCTCGATCAGGCGCATGATCGCGGTCGAGGTGACCGTCTTCGAGATCGATCCGATCTGAAACCGCGTCTCATGTGTGACCGGCGACGGATCGTCGATCGAACCGATTCCGAATCCGACCGACTGTTGCTGATCACCCGATGCAACGCCAATTGCCGCACCTGGAATCGCCAGTTCCTCCATCCACGTTTCGATGAGCGTCACCAGCGCATCTGGAATCAACTGCTGATCATTGCCCTGCGCCCGAGTCTCCGACCCAGCCCAGGCGGATGCCACAACCGCCGCAACCGATCCCCTGACAACACCCCGCCGAGACACCGTAACCCTCCGATTCGAACCAGCCATCTCTCTCTGCCTCTCCGCAATGTCGTACCTTGTCGCGTTCACCGTCCGTACATCTCCGGGCCCTCGAATGAACTATCTGGCTCCAGTTTGCAATAGAGTCAGTGTAGAAGCCTGAACACCAAATCAATAACAGTCGCTTCAACGGAGCAGCTAATGGATGATCGGGGACTGCTGACCGACATAGCAGGTGGGAGTGAACCCGCATTGCGCGTCCTCTATGATCGTCACCGAACGTGGCTGGCCGGTCGCCTGCGCGCCCGTATGTCTATCGATGCAGTCGAGGATGTGCTGCAGGAAACGTTCCTTGCGATCTGGCG
>JBBJOX010000131.1:0-7716 GCA_037724245.1 Thermomicrobiales bacterium
CGGTCCGAGCACGAGCACGGAGATCGTGCTTGTTATGGGCGACGGATCGCAGGTATCGCTGCTTGGTGATCCGCAGAACGGGTTCTACCCGGTCAGCTACAACGGCAGCACCGGCTGGGCCTTCGGCGAGTACCTGAGTGTTGGTGGCGGCGAAGAGCCAGTACCGGATGATGGTGGCGAAGAAGAGCCAGCTCCAGATCCGGGCGACAGTGGTGATGTCGGCAACGGCGACACCAATGGCGACGGATCGTACACCCGGGACGAACTCGTAGCCATCATCGAAGTGGCTGCTGCCCGTTACGGTCAGCCAGTCAACGACATGATTCGCGTGGCCGGCTGTGAATCGGTCTGGGATCCACGTGCCGTCAATTCATCGAGCGGCGCGTCCGGACTCTTCCAGTTCATGCCAGGCACCTGGCTGACGACACCGTTCGCCGATCAGGACATCTTCGATCCAGGGGCCAATGCCAATGCAGCGGCCTGGATGTGGTCTGTTGGTCGACGTAATGAATGGTCGTGCCAGTAGATTCGGGCAAGATCGGGACGGTCGAACGGGATCGTCCCGTTCCGGATTCGATCAGGGTTCAATTCGCCTGCCGATCACAAGTTCGTGAGCGTAACCTTTCCTGATCGATCCCCCGTTCCGATCAATTACATCTGCAATACATGACTGAAGCCGGAGCAACTGCTCCGGCTTCAGTGCGCGATGTCCGGAATAGGTGCTCAGCAGATCGAGGTACCCGCTGGTGGAGTAGGTGATCACCTCGGGCCGAACGGAGGATTCGACAATGTCGAAGAGTCCGGAACGGCGCATTTCCCTGGCGGAGGGGCTGCGTTTTGTCGCGACCGGCATCTTCTCCCTGGTCGTCCCGGGCATGTGGGCGAGATAGCAATCCTGGATTATCTCGAAAAGGTCATCGTCGCCACCAGCAACGTGACGGTAATAGAGGACAGCCAGGTGCCCCCCCTCGCAAAGGAGGCGATGCGTTTTCGTGTATCGCGTGTCAGGTTTAATCCAGTGGAATGCAGTTGCCGAAACAATCAGATCGAACGTAACTCCCTGTGCATCCCAATCCTCGAAACGATCGACATCGATGCGGAGATCAGGAAATGAAGCGAGGGCGAATCTGGCGACATCGGCCAGGGAGTGGCCTGGTTCGACGCAGGTCAGGTTCCAACCGCGTTCGAGCATCGGTCTGGTGGCGATACCCGTGCCGGAGCCGATTTCGAGCACATCGAGCCGATGGTCGAAGCCGCTTATGGCCTCGATCCTGTCGAACAAGGTCGAGGGATAGCGGGGACGGACGTCGTGATAGAGACTGGCAACCTCGTTGAAGGTCATGTTGAGATCTGGCATGGTGACACCTCGCTGCTGGCCGACGAATTGCGGTAGGAGACCTTGGTCAGTTTCATCATAGCGTCGCTGAAAGGTTCTCCAAAATGGCAACCGCCTGCACACACCTCGAGACGATCAAGGATGTTTCGCCGAATACGGAAGGCTGCGAGGAATGCCTGCGTGACGGCACGTCGTGGATGAAACTCCGGATGTGCCTGGAGTGTGGCCACGTTGGATGCTGCGACTCCTCGGTTGGCACGCACGCCACGAAGCATTTTCACGAGACCAGTCATCCGGTTATGCAATCGGCGGAATCAGGCGAAACGTGGCGCTGGTGCTACGTCGACGCCGCGATGGTCTGAGTCGTCTTCGCTTATTCGAGGAGAGCTTGGCTGCGGCCGTGGCCATGCTTTCGAAGATTATTTCGTGGCGAGGAAGAGCGTCTTCGTATCGGTGAAGGCGGTAACGTGACCGTCGACAATCTCGACATTGTGGGCGGTTCGCGTCGCGTCGGACGCGTGGAGCAGCATCGCTTCGAGTCTGGATCGATCGTCGGTCGACATGCGAGATCGGGTCGTCCAGTCCTCGAAGTCATGCCGCTTGGAGAATGATTCTGTCAGTTGCAGCGTCAAGCCAGCGCCGACAATCAGTTTCTGCCATTCTGCGATCGTCAGCGAGCGGACGTGCGACGGATCGCGGAGCGTTTCGAACGCATTGAAGAACACGCCGGCCCCGCCTTCCTCCACGGTCGAATCGATCAGGACGAATCGGCCACCCGGGTTGAGCACGCGGGCAGATTCAGTGACGAACGCGCCAGGATTCGGGAAATGGTGAGGCGCGATTCGGCAGGTAACGAGATCGACCGAAGCGTTTTCGAGTGGGATGGCTTCGGCATCGGCGAGCAGGGTTTCCACATTGGTCACACCGCTCTCGCGCAGGAAGGTGGCGGCGTGACCGAGGATTTCCGGAGTCAGATCGCTGGCAATGACTCTGGACACATGCGGCGCAAAGGCCTTGGCGACATGACCACCGCCAGTCGCGATGTCCAGCAACACGTCGGTTGGCAATGGACGGGAAACCTCGACCATGCGCGGGAGATCGTTACCCGTTGCGTGGCCAACACTGGTCACATAGGCGTTTCCCGCGGAGCCATACTGGGTTCGGACATTAGCCTTGGCATCATCGATCGTCATTCAATCGTCTCCAGTAGTGCCGCAGCGATGGTTTCGGCCGTCTTGCGATCGTCGGGATCGAGTTCGCCATCGATCACGAGATCGCGCAGGTGATCCTTGATCTGGGCGATCCAGCGTCCGGGTCGCCGCTCGAACATCGTCATCAGATCGTTTCCATCGAGTGGGCTCTGCAGTTGATTCAGCGCATGCTGGGCCTCGAGCGTCGCGATGTGCTGGCGCAAACCCTCGACACGGGCCGCAGCCGCACGCTGCTTGTAGGCCCGGGCCGAGGTGACATCGGCAGCGGCGAGATCGAGCAGATCGTGCAGATCATCCTCTGCTTCAAGGGCGAGTCGGCGCACTGCACTGTCGGTCCAGAACGAGGTGTCGTAGGCCGCCGGGCGCAGATGCAGATCGACGAGTCGACGAACCGATTGCTGCGTCTGTTTGTCGGCATTGAGCCGGCGGAGGAGATGACTTGCGAGATCGGCACCAACCCGCTCGTGACCAAAGAAATGGACCTCACCATTCGCGGCGACGCTGCGCGTCATCGGTTTGGCAGCATCGTGGAGCAATGCTGCCCAACGAACGTGCGGTCTGGACGGTGACTGGATGACGACACGCTTGGTGTGATCCCAGAGATCCTTTTCCCGGTGAAGCCCGGGATGTCCGTGAGCCGAGTTGGCCAGTTCGATCAGTTCGGGCATGGCAACGGTGAACAGTCCGGTTTCGAGCAATACGTCCAGCGCGTGATCGGCGTAGTCACCGCAGAGGATTTTCGTCAGTTCGGAGAGGACTCGCTCGCGGCTGATTTGTTGCAGCGATTCGGCCTTGATCTGCATCGCGGCCTGGGTGTCTGGTTCGATCGCGAATCCGTGCTGCGAAACGAATCTTGCCGCCCGGAGCAGACGCAATGGATCTTCGGTGAAGCGCAGTTCGGGATTGCCAACGGCGCGCAGCAACCCCCCGGCCAGATCGGCACGTCCGAGAAACGGATCGACCAGGGTGTTGGCGATGACATCGACCGCGATCGCGTTAATTGTGAAGTCACGACGTGAGAGATCATCGTGGATCGATGTACCAAAGGCAACTTCGGGGTGTCTGCTGCCGGGTTCGTAATGCTCGCTGCGGAATGTTGTGATCTCGACCGTGATATCGCCGGATTCGGCTGGCAGGATGATGCCGATGGTGCCAAAACGCTCGCCGATATCGTAGAGCCCGGCGTGCCTGAGGTGGGCTCCGATGCGTTTGGTCAGGTCTGGGGTCAAGGAGGTAGCGAAATCGAGATCGTAGTCGCGATCGAGTCCAAGCAGCAGATCGCGGATGGCACCGCCAACGAGGAACAATTCGCCTCCGGCTTCGCGGAAGGCGTTTCCGAGGACATCAATGGCGGCGCGCTGGGGCTGGCCGAGGTTCCCGAGCACGCTGTGGGTCGGTATCGCGCGTGAATTGTCGATAGCGATGTCAGGCACGAAGCGCTCCGGTCGGGTCTCACCAATCGGCCACTAGTTTAGCCGGTTTGCCGAACCGGATGTTCGATTCGAAGGGAACATCCAGAGTTCGAAACGCGGGAATTTTCGCGCCGGTAACCGATCCTTCGTGCCTCAGGATGACCACCCAGCCTTGTTTGTCCTCTTGTAGCGGCGAACCTGCGTGTTCGCCCGGGATCACCCAGCTCACAGGGCATTGAGCGACGCAATTCGCGGCCATCGTAGAATCCGGAATGACGATGCGGGAGACGTACGCGCTCGAGTCATGGTCGCGAGGCATCAGGCGACCATCCAATCGCAATCACAGGACAGGCTGCGGTTCGCCACTACGCGAAACGAACCGTAGGCCGTTATTCCGGGATATTGGGGACCTACGGACGACGAGAAGGGGTCGAATCTAGACGTCGTCGGAGCGGAAGCCCTGTCCGTTGTCTGATCCGGAACCCGGGGTTGAATCTGGATCCGGGATGTAGATTAGGCCAGAAACCCGGCCGTTGGTCGATTGGAAGACGAGCTGGCTGTTGGGATCGCGCAAGGCTTCGGACAGTGCAGCGTGGGCATTGCCGTGGGCACTGGTGACAGCATAGACAGCGATGTTGGTAACGCGACGGGTGTAGCCGAGCAGGCGGCCGTCCTCATCCCGGTATTCCGCGCCGTCCTGGTTGTCTTCCTCGTAGCGTTGCGGTTCGGACGATGGTCGACGTTCTGGCTCGTCGTCGACGTCTGCCGGCGGTGGGGCAAAGAGTTCGTCCTTGATCTTCTTGGCGATGAAGGTACCTGCGGTGCGCTGTAACATGATGAACTCCTTGTCTGATCGTGGCTAGCCGCCAAGCTGGATGTGGAAGAACGATTCAGCGAACTCGCCAAACCCTTCGGGCTTGTTCGGATGGCGGGCCGCGGTTGCACGCGCCCATTCACGAACCATATCCGAAGGATCGCCGTTGCGCATCTGGCTGGCATGCGCATTGAGTGCCTTGAGCTTGATGTCCATGAAGTCGCTGACATCGATCCATGTATCGTCGCCCGGCGACAACATGACATAAATGTCGGTCGGGTCGTGCGGGAGAAGTCCTTCATCCAGCAGTTCAGGAAAGGAACCATGGCTACCAGCGGCGGGGAAGGCGGCGGCCATCGCTGCTTCGCCGGCGGCGACGTGGTCGGGATGATTGAGGTAGTTCTTCATATACCGGAAGGTGGGGTCGAGCACCATCAGGGCGTTTGGCCTGATCTGGCGGATGACGCGGACGAGGGCGCGACGAAGCTGGAGATCGGCAACGACCGAACCATCCTTGTAGCCCAAAAAGACAACCGATGACACGCCGAGAATCCTGGCGGCTTCGCGCTGTTCGGCTTCCCGAAGTGTGGCCAGTTTTGCACCGAGGAGTTCAGGATCGTTGGAACCATTGTCGCCGCTGGTGATCGAGCAATAGTGGACTTCCGCACCTTCGCTGATCCAGCGGGCAACCGTGCCAGCGGAACCGAACTCGCAATCGTCGGGATGGGCCTGAATCATCAGGACCCGCTTGCCTGCCATATCTGTCATGAATACGTCACCTGTATCTGCGTGCCCGAATCAGGATCGATCGGACGATAACACCGGATTCGATCATGGCATGTGGTGATGGCATGATGCAACTGGCCATTCTATCTATGGCAAGCTTCTCCATACCATGGATCGACATGCATCCCGATGTAATCGAAAGCTGCACGATGACTGATTTTTCATCCGATGAACCGATCCGGCAAATCCCGGAACCTGAGCAGAAACTGGACCCGCGGGCCAAACGGCAGTGGTACCTGGAGGAACTGGTCTTCTGGGGAATCGTGGTTCCGATTGTCGCCGCCATCGCGATCGGCATCACGCTCTGGCGGGATTCGTCGTGGCTGTGGCCGTCTCTGGTGATCGGTGTCTTTCTGCTGCTTGCGATCACCTCGACATTCCTCTCGCCGAATATCCGGTATCGCCAGTGGCGCTACGAGATCCGCGAAAGCGAAGTCGATCTCAAGCACGGGATTCTGACGCAAACGCGGCAACTGGTCCCGATGTCGCGAATTCAGCACGTCGATACGCGACGTGGGCCACTGCAGCGGCGCTTTGGGTTGTCGAGTGTCATTCTGTTTACGGCCGCCGGGGCGATCGAGATCCCGGCGTTGTCGGTCGAAATTGCAGCTGATGTGCGGGATCGGATCGCGACGCTCGCCAATGTTCACGAAGATTTGTAGATGACTGATTCAGATATCGATGCCATGCAGTGGCGTCCGGCACATCCTGCCTTCATTGTGATCCAGTTCTTGCGCAGTGTCCGTGGGTTGATCGTTCCAATTGTCCTGATCCTGGTTTCTCGCGGGATCAGCGGGAGTCTCGACCGTGGTGGGTTTGTTCTCTGGTTCGGTCTGGCTGGCGCGATTATCGTGGTTGGGACGAGTTTCATCAGTTGGCAGTACTTTCGCTATGGCATTTCCGATCGGCAGATTCAGATTCGATCGGGATTTATCAACAAGCAGGAACGCTCTGTTTCGTTCGAACGGATTCAGGCTGTCGATATCGAGGAAGCACCACTGGATCGCCTTTTCGGTGTGGTTCGGGTGCGGATCGAAACTGCTGCCGGAGGCGACTCTGCCCAATCCGATGTCCGTATCGAAGCCCTGAAGCGGGACGATGCCGAGGCGCTGCGAACGTTTCTGATCCGGGCGCGGCAGGATGCGCGGGGTGGTCGCGATCCGCAGATCGAGTCTGCTTCCCGTGAGCACGATTCATCTGCAATGCAGGCGGATGCCCTCAGTAGTGATGGAACGCTGGTCCGCGCGATTTCGACGCGAGAGTTGCTGGTGGCAGGTGCCACATCGGGCAGGGTCGGCCCGGCGGCGGCAATCATTGGATTCATGGCGCAGTTTGCCGATGATCTGGTTCCCGAATCGTGGTGGGATCGTCTGCCGTGGAATGATGTAGCCGAGATTGTGACGAGTCTCCAGGCGCTGGCCGCCGCCGCGATCGTGATTGGTCTGCTCTCGTGGATTCTCTCGATGGCGAGTACGATTCTCAGTTTCGGCGGGTTCGAGATTCGCAAAAGCGACGATCAGTTGTTGCTGCGCTACGGCTTGCTCGATCGGCGGCGGTTGACGATCCCGATTCAGCGGATGCAGGCGATCCGGGTGGTCGAGGGAGTGTTGCGGCAACCGTTCGGGCTGGCTGAAGTGCGTTTCGAGAGTGCCGGGTTCAACACGGAATCGGCGGCCAACGGTGTGCTGTTCCCGTTGTTGCGGAGATCCGAGATCGACGGTTTTTTCAGAGAAGTCGCTCCCGATTTTGCCGCCGGGGAGAGTCCGGCCCGTTTGACCCCCTTGCCAACACGGGCAATCAGTCGGTACATCGTTCCGCAGGCGCTCATGCTGCTGCTGCTGGGGCTGTTCTTCATTGTGATGGTGCGGCTGGTTTCCGGATCGATCGAGCCATGGAGTTTTCTCGCGTTGATCCTGGTGCCGATTACGGCGGTTTACGGGTTGTTCGAGTACCGGGACACCGGCTGGGCGATTGATGGTGGGAACCTGATTGTGCGCCGAAGGAGTGGTGGGCGCGAAACGATCGTCACCAGGGTTCGGCGATTGCAGCATCGTCGTTTGCAGTCGAATCCGTTTCAGCGTCGGGCGAATCTGACGACGTTCCGGGCGGCGGGCGCCTCTGGTGGATCGGGTGGGCGCTTCGAAATCGCCCACCGCG
>JBBJOX010000132.1:0-7663 GCA_037724245.1 Thermomicrobiales bacterium
GCTTGCCGGACCAGCCGCTGTCCTGCGCATCAGCACATGACACGATTCAGATCGGGAACCCGCCATCCCGTAACGTGTCGATGGCCAGTGGAATGTCCTCGACTCCCAGACTGTGGCAGATGACCGATCCATCGAACCCGGCAGATCGGAGCAGTTCCCGGAACTGAGCCCATGGCACGATCCCTTGTCCGGCCGGTCTGAACCGGCCGTGTTCGTCGAGATCCTTGGCGTGAGCCAGCACGATCCTGTCGCCCAGGAGATCGAATGCCTGGTCGAGAACGTCGCCTACCGCAACCTCGCGTGCACCCGCGGCGAGGTTGGCAGGATCGGCGATGATCCCCAGATTTTCACTGGCCATCTCCTCGATCAGGCGCTTCGCGAGTGCGGCATTGCTGATGACATTGGCGGGCTCGGGTTCGACTCCAAGTACCACTCCGTTAGCCTCGGCCGCCCGAAGAGCTGGAGCCAGCATCTCCACAAGATCGGCCCACGCTTCGGGAGTCGAGTTATCAGGGTGATGACGCCACATACTTCCGCTGTCTCGCGTACCCGTGCAAATCGTGACGATTTCCACGCCAATGTAGGGCGCAAACTCGATCAGCCCAAGGAGTCTCGACAAATTGTCCATACGCGTCGATAGATCGGGATCGATCATGTTGAACGTCCCTGCCAATGCTGAAAGGGATATGTCGTGTGAATTCACGGCCTCGAGGATCTCAGTCCTCGCCGTTTCAGGAATCTCCTCCGGTAGAGTCTGCAACCCGATCGATGCCAGGTTGAACTGGACCGCAGTGAATCCGTGCTTCGCCATCGAACCAAATCTGTCGCCAAGCAACGCTTCCGGATAAACTGATTCGAAGATTCCTGTTCGCACTGTTGTTCCCTTTCCTCGCTGAATAGGTCAGCATGAGTGTTCCGACCCTCGACATGCAGGCGTCACAGTCGTTCGTTGACATCATTCCACGACACTTCTATGATAACGAGTCGAATTCCCCTACCTGTCGGTAAGTAGGGTGCACCGTCCTCGTTTCCCGGAGTATCCCGTATGGAATCGTCCAAACCCGTCACGACCGACGCCCCTCCGGAAGACCAGCACGTCTACCTTTCCCACGAGCAAATTCTCGTCGTTATCGTCGGGCTGCTGGCCGGCATGATGCTGGCTGCACTCGACCAGAGCATCGCCACGTTGCCCTCCCGCAGATCGTCAGCGACCTGGGTGGACTAGATCACCTGTCCTGGGTGGTTACTGCCTACCTTTTAACGTCAACCGCCGTCACCCCGCTCTGGGGCAAGGTTTCCGATATCTACGGACGACGCATTATCTTCCAGCTCGCGATCACGATTTTCATCATCGGTTCCGCACTCTGCGGGCTGGCCCAGGATCTACCTCAACTGATTGCCTTCCGCGCACTTCAGGGCATCGGTGGCGGCGGTCTATTCTCGATCGCTTTCGCCATTGTGGGCGACATCATTCCGTTACGTGATCGAGGACGGTACCAGGGGTACTTCGGTGCCGTGTTTGGACTATCCAGCGTTGCCGGGCCATTGCTCGGTGGATACTTGACCGACGCGATCAACTGGCGCTGGATTTTCTACATCAACTTGCCAGTCGGCATCGCTGCCCTCATCATCACTTCGATGGCACTCAAGCTCCCGGTTGTGAAGCGCGAACACAGCATCGATTACCTCGGTGCAACGCTGATTGTGGCGGCAGTGTCCTCACTTCTGCTCTATCTCAACTGGGCAGGAGAACGATATGGCTGGCAGTCTGCTGGTCCGGTTGCGCTTGGACTTCTTGCCTTTGTCTTTGCAGGGATCTTCATCTTTGTCGAGATGCGTGCCAGGGAACCGATCATTCCCTTGCGACTGTTTCGCAACAGCGTGTTCAGTATCGGGACGCTCTCGTCGTTCCTGATCGGGCTCGCCATGTTCGGTGCGCTGGTATTTCTTCCGCTCTACTTTCAGGCAGTGAAGGGCATGTCGCCGACCAGATCCGGTCTGGCCACTGTACCCACAGTGATCGGTATTGTCAGTGCATCGATTATTTCGGGTCAGCTGATCAGCAAAACCGGCCGGTACAAGATCTTTCCAATCGTCGGGGCGGCAATCTTTTCCGTCGCGTTGTTGCTGATGTCGACGATTGGTGTTGACACCGCCTATCCCCAGATCGCAATCTATGCCTTCATGATTGGCATCGGGCTTGGGTTGAGCATGCAGACTGTGACGACTGCCGTCCAGAATTCGGTTGAACACCGCGACATGGGTGCTGCCACGAGCTCCGTCACCTTCAGTCGATCCCTTGGTGGCGCAATCGGTACGGCATTCCTTGGTGCAATCTTCGGGACAACACTCGCCCGAACACTGGAAAACGATTTCTCCAACGCTGGCGTCTCGATGGTCGGTGTCGAACCAAACAACATCGATGCAATTCAGACGATGTCAGAACCGATCAAGGGTATCGTTCTCAGCGCCTATGCTCATTCGATCGACACAATTTTTCTTTGGGCTGCACCATTTGCTGTCGGCGCGTTTTTGAGCAATTTCGGGCTGAAGGAACTTACACTGAGAACGGCATCTTCGGAGTCGACGACTCCGATCAAGACCAGTGAGCCTGTCGCAGGTGACGACTGAGTCGAGTCCAAAAACGAATGCAATGAACGTACGAACGATATTGTCTGAACGTCGTTTGGCATCTACACTTGAGAAGCAGCGAATTGACGCGGGCCTGTAGCTCAGCGGCAGAGCACGGGGCTCATAACCCTTGGGTCGCAGGTTCGAACCCTGCCGGGCCCACAACGTCGCTGCCGGTACAGCACCGTCTGATCAGGCGGAATCGAATGTCCCAGCGCGGACCGAGTAGCAGAAAACGATCAATTTGGAAAACACAGCAGGAATCGAGACAACGCGGGAACTGGCAGTACAGATCGCAGATATCATTGCGGAAACACCAGCCAGCGATACGCGTGTTATAGATATTCATGAGCTCTCCCCGATTGCAGATTTCTTCGTTGTCTGCTCGGGTGAAAATGAGCGGCAGCTTCGAGCAATCAATCGGGCGATCGATGACGAACTTGGAAAAGCTGGAAAACAGGCGAAACGAATTGAGGGCGATGCAACATCTGGCTGGATCCTGATGGATTATTCCGATGTGGTTGTGCACATTTTCGACGTTGATCTTCGAGCGTTCTACCGGTTGGAAGAATTGTGGTCGGACGCTCCGGTTCTTCTCTCGATCCTTTAAAGGAATCCCGCCAGGTCCGTTGGAAAGCAGAGGCGCCCACCCGCTCGCATCTGCCGCTATCCTATCTTGCCGCGATGGTGCTGCAAGATGGTTTCAAAGAGGAGGCCAGGGCACATGAGCAAGCGGAATCGACCTGTAACATTCACCGTCGGTGTCGCCGTGGGGAGTCTCGGTGGATTTCTTCTCGGCGCAGTGCTCGGAAAACAGTTCGTACACGTCGTGTCACTGGTCGGCAGCCTGATAGACCGTCGCAATTCCGACGATGACCGGGTTCGTTTCGAACTGATGTCGCAGTAGGTTCAAACTCACTCTGAAGACAGGGAAATCCCGGCTGGAACTTTATCCAGCCGGGATTTTCGTCGTTAACAATGCTGGATCAGATTCTCGCGACGTCGACAATACCCGGAACCGGGAAACCTTCGCACAACGCTTTCACGTCGGAACGGACCGCAGCCAGCTCCGATTCATCCTCAGGTGCCCGAAGAACTCGCGCAATGTACGCGGCTACCTGAACTGATTCGGCAGGCCCAAAGCCTCGAGTCGTGATCGCCGGTGTTCCGATCCGCAATCCACTCGTTTGCATTGCCGAGCGAGTCTCGCCAGGAATCGTATTTCGGTTGGTCGAAATGCCGACGGTATCAAGAATTCGCTCGGCCTTGCGTCCGCTGATTCCCGAAGTTCCGACATCCACCAGCATCAGGTGATTGTCAGTACCACCGGAAATCACGCGCAAGCCAAGATCTCCGAACGCATTGGCCATGGCCGCAGCGTTGGCAATGACCTGTTCACCATACGTTTTGAAATCTGGCCGCAATGCCTCGCCGAAAGCCACCGCCTTGCCAGCAATCACATGCATCAGCGGGCCACCTTGCATGCCCGGGAAGACCGTTTTGTCGATACCGGCAGCAAACTCGGGACTGGTCATAATCATGCCACCACGCGGCCCTCGAAGTGTCTTGTGCGTCGTCGTCATTGTGATATGGGCGTGGCCAATCGAAGTCGGATGCAAACCGGTAGCAACCAGACCCGCGATGTGGGCGATATCGGCGAAGAGATAGGCACCGACCTCGTCCGCAATCTCGCGAAACTTCGCGAAGTCGATCGTGCGGCTGTAGGCGCTGGCTCCGGCGATGATCGCCCGTGGCCGAACTTCCTTCGCCTTCTCGAGCACCTTGTCGTACTCGATCAGACCCGTCTCCGCGTTCACACCGTAGAAATGGGCTTCGAAGAATCGGCCCGAGAAATTCACATCCTTGCCGTGTGTGAGATGTCCGCCTTCTGAAAGATTCAGTCCCAGAATCCGGTCACCCGGATTGAGCAGGGAGAAATAAGCTGCCAGATTGGCATTGGCACCGGAATGCGGCTGCGTGTTGACGTGTTCAACCCCAAACAACTGTTGCGCGCGCTGGTTGGCGAGCACCTCGATCTCATCGACGAATTCGCAACCGCCGTAGTACCGCTTCCCCGGCAATCCCTCGGCATATTTGTTGGTCAGCACGCTGCCAACAGCCTGCAGCACCGCGGCACTGACGTAATTCTCGGAAGCGATCAGCTCGATCCCTTCGCGCTGCCGTCGCTCTTCGCAACCTATCGATGCCGCTACTTCCTGATCCGCTTGCTCGAGAAACTCACCATTCAGCATTGGGATACAACTCCGTTCGATGCTTTGTATGGAAGGGAAAACCGTGCCTATTACCGGGTTCCACCGGCATACTGCGGGTGGTCAACAAACGCAAATTGTACCATGATGCAGACACATTTCTGGCTGGACTGACTAGCGAAATACGACACGAGCGAACAGGAGCAGTGGGTTCATGCGAGTACTTGTGACGGGTGCCGGAGGGTACATCGGCAGCATAACAGTCGAGCGTTTGATCGAGGCAGGTCACGATGTAGTCGCCCTCGACAGTCTTCAAAGGGGTCACCGCCAGGCAATTCATCCGGACGCCGAGTTCGTCGAAGTCGACCTGAGAGATGCTGGTGCCGTTGTGGATGCCTTGGCTCCACGTCGGCTCGAAGCAATCTGCCACTTCGCTGCGCTCCACCTCGTGCCCGAATCGGTTGAACAGCCGGCTGCCTACTACCGGAACAATATACTTGGTGGCCTCAATCTGCTCGACGCCGCCCGTGAGGCCGAGATTCCGCGGTTCGTCTTCTCGTCGACCGCAGCAGTATATGGCGAACCGGAATCATCTCCGATTTTCGAGTCGGCATTGAAACTCCCGATCAATCCATATGGCCGCACAAAATGGATGATCGAACAGATTCTCGAGGACTATTCGGCTCGTTATCCCATCCACTATGCGGCATTCAGGTTCTTCAACGTGGCCGGCGCGACCGCAGAGCGTGGGGAGGACCATCGTCCGGAGACACACGTCATCCCCTTGGCACTGCAGGTTCTTCAGGGTAAGCGTCCAGTGTTCAAGATCATGGGCACGGACTACCTGACTCCTGATGGGACCGCCGTCCGCGATTATGTCCACGTGTCAGACCTTGCTGACGCTCACATACTGGCCCTTGCCCAGCTGGATTCCGCTTCGATCGGTGCGATGAACCTCGGAACTATGGGTGGTTACTCGGTGCGAGAAATCGCAGACGCCGTGTCGAGGGTTGTCGGCCGAGAACTTCCTGTTGAGGATGCGCCTCGTCGCGCCGGTGATCCAGCGGCACTCGTCGCCGATCCTGCACGAGCACTCAACGAACTGGGCTGGAATCCACAGCAGTCGAATCTGGACGACATGATCGGTTCTGCCTGGGACTGGATGAACCGGTACCCGAATGGATACGTGGATTAGTACGCTGGGGGCGAATCATCGGACGGTCCGCATCTTCGCACGTCCGATGCGAACCAGCGTTCACACCGACACGCGAGCACCGAACTTGTTCTCGGTTCCGTCCATCAGGCGCCGAATGTTGGCTCGATGGTGATAGATGATCAGAGCAGAAATCATCGTAACGGCGAACGCCCACCAGCCAGGAAAATCACTGACCACCGCCAGACTGACAACCAACGATGCACCGATAATGGCCGCCGCCAGTGACGCCAGTGAAACGTACCGAGTCAGATACACCACAAGAATCATCGGAAGCAGTAACAGGGCCAGCCACGGGAAGAGACCACAGGCTGATCCACCGCCAGTTGCCATCCCCTTGCCACCCTTGAATCCGATGTATGGTGACCAGCAATGGCCAATCGCCGGAACAATCGCGCACAGGGCAATCGTCCAATCCGGCATCTCCAGCGACCGAGCCAAAATGACCGGTGCCAATCCCTTGGCAAAATCGAGGATGAACACACTGATCGCGATTGGCGCACCCAGGAGTCGAAATGAATTGGTGGCACCAGTCGCTCCGCTCCCGTGCTGACGCGGATCTATGCCCTTGATCGTCCGCCCGAGGACAACTCCCCAGGGAACAGCGCCCAGCAAATAGGCGCCGACGATCAGGGCGATTGCGCCGAGCGTGTCCAAGGCTAGACCGCCTCGTGCCGACCACGGAACGAGATTCTCAGTGGAGTTCCGTCGAACCCAAACTGTTCCCGAAGTTCATTCTCAAGATAGCGTCGATACGAGAAATGAATCATCGTCGGATCGTTGCAGAAAAAAATGAACGTCGGTGGAGAGGTGTCCGCCTGCGTTGCGTAATAGAACTTGAGCCATTTTCCCGGCTTGGAAGGCGGCTGATGCTTGGAGACGGCATCGCGCAGCATCTTGTTCAGGGCGGCGGTGCTGATTCGCTTGTCCCGCTCCTTGATCACCTTAAGACCAGCATCGAGTACCTGGGACACTCGCTGACCAAACTTGGCAGAAATGAAGATCACGCTCGCATAGGGCATGAAATCCAGCTGGGCGCGAGCGCGGGCCTGGTAGACGTCCATCGTCCGGGAATCCTTTTCGATCAGATCCCACTTGTTGACGACAACCACCATCCCTTTCTTCTGCTCTTCGACATATCCGGCGATGTGGAGATCCTGCGCCGTGAAATCTTCGGTGGCATCGATCACCAGCAGCACGATATCTGCACGGTCGATCGCTCGCATCGAGCGCATGACACTGAATCGCTCGATTCCATGATCGACGCGACCACGGCGACGAATGCCGGCCGTATCGATCAGCGTCATCGGCTTGTCTTCCCAGATGATGACGGTGTCGAGGCTGTCTCGCGTCGTCCCTGGCATATCGCTGACGATCGCCCGTTCCTGACCGAGCAGGGCGTTCAACAATCGACTTTTGCCCACATTCGGTCGACCAACGATGGCGATCCGTGGACCTTCCGATTCGCCCTCTTCCTCGGCCTCCGGCATTCCTTCGACGATTCGATCGAGGAGGTCGCCAGTGCCATTACCGTGATAGGCAGACACCGCGACTGGTTCGCCAAGACCGAGTTCGTAGAACTCGAAGACGGAGGCTCGGCGCTCGGCGC
>JBBJOX010000133.1:0-7569 GCA_037724245.1 Thermomicrobiales bacterium
GACCCAGTTCCTCTCGCAGCCTGGTCGCATCCTCGGCCGTCGCGCGATCTCCCAGCATCACCGTAACCGGATCACCCGGGACGAGATGACTCATCAGAAACGCCGCAACCGAAACGCCGATCAGGACCGGAAACACCAGAAGGATGCGTTGCAGAAGGTATCGGGACACTGGGGAATCCTCTGAGAGACCTGAGCCTGCCGGTTCGACGCGACTGGAAATCGATGGTCGTTCAGAGTAGACGGGATTTCCCCCGTCCACTCACGTTATTTCCTCAAACGGACCGGTACCACGTGCTCCGGGACGATCAGGCTTCCAGCCAGGCGTCGTAGAGCACGACGTTGTTGTCCGGATGCACCGCGGCGTTGATCAGGCCCTTGTTGAATCCGATGAAGTACTGATCGATCCAGAGCGGAACCCAGAGCGAGAGGTCGCTGACATAGCGCTGGATTTCGGCGTAGATCTCGGTTCGGGCCGCCGGATCCATCGTCGAACGTCCGGTCATGATCATCTCGTCGAGTGCAGGGTCCTTGATGTGGCTCATGTTGAGACCAGTACCGGCCTGCCCGGAGTAGAACCAGAGATAGGCGATATCAGGATCGGAATAGGTGTAGCCCATGAACTCGGCCTGATGCGTGGCAGCCTTGGCTTCCTCCAGCAATGTGGCGAATTCGAGTTGCTGAATCTCCATGGCAATCCCGATGTCGCTGAGCTGACTCTGGATGACCTGCGCCGCGCGTCCCCAGGAATCGGTTGGCAGGTTCAGAGCGGTGAAGGCAAACGGCGCGCCGTCCTTCGACAGCTTGCCGTCGGCATCGGCCACCCAGCCGGCTTCGGCGAGCAAGGTTTTTGCCATTTCCGGATCGTAGACCGGGGCGTATTCCGCAATCCCGTCCCAGTACATTGGAATACTCGGCGAGAGGAATCCGTTGGCGATTTCGCCATAGCCCTCAACGGCGGCGTCCAGCACATCCTGCTTGTTGATCGCATGATTCATTGCACGACGCACGTTGGCATTGTCGAACGGCGCCTGAGTGATGTTGAACTCGAGGAAGACGACGCCTTTGCGCGCGTATTCGACGATCCAGAACTCGTCACTCTCCTGAATCCGGACGACATCTACAGCCGGAATCGTTGCCTGCTGAATCTCACCAGCTTCGAACGCCGCAATCCGGGATGCATCCTCGATGATCGACTGGAAGGTGATCGTTTCGATGAAAGCAGCTGCCGGATCCTGGTGCAGGAACTCTGGTGCCCAGGCATAGTTCGGATTTCGCTTAAGAATAATCCGGTCGCCTTCACGCCATTCATCGACCATCCACGGTCCGGTCAGCACCGGTTTGCGTCCAAATTCATCGCCTGTCGCCTCGACGGCGGTTGGGCTGACCATGGAGAGAACACCGGCGGTCAGGCTATCAAGGAGCGGAGCAAACGACTCGGTCAGGGTGAACTGGAACTCGTAGGGGCTCAGCACCGTCGTGCTGGTCATCGAGCCGACCAGTCCTCCCGCCGTGATCGAGAGCGTCGCCGGATCGAGAATCCGGTCGAAGGTGAACTTGGCGGCATTGGCATCGAACGGCGTGCCGTCCTGAAACACGACATCCTCACGAAGGGTGAACGTCCAGGTCAGTCCGTCCTCGCTGACAGTCCAGGCGGATGCCAGCGATCCAATGTAGTTACCGTCGTAGTCCTCGGTAATCAGACGATCACCACAGAAGTTGAGAACCGTGCTGACCGCAGCCGAACCGGTTTTGTGCGGATCGAGTGTGTCGCCGAGTTCGCTGACGCCAATGATCAGTTCCCCGCCAACGACTGCCGAACCGACTTCCTGCGGTTCGCCAATCGGCTTCGGCGCCGCGTAGCTGACATAGCGGAGCGTGCCGGTAGCGGCCAGCGAACCAATGATGGCCGCTGTCTTGATTCCAAAACGCCGTGAGAATTCGTTCATGCTGATCTCCTGTCTGTCTGTCCACTCTTCAAACTGGGTCCCGGCTGTTTAGTTCGCCTTGCGATCAAACACGTTTCCACTTCCTTGATACGACAGAAGTTTCAGCCTGTAAACAGGGCGTCGACGCTACAGCGGATATCGAAAAAGTGAGCAGTTTCACAATTAGGTTATGGCGCACAAATAGACCGTACCGCACCGGAGCATTGGGCTATACTCTCGAACTCAATTCGCAACAAGCAGTTGGCGGCTCGAAATCATCAGCAATCGAGCAGAACGGTTTGATTCGTTGGTCCAACGGTGCGCGAGTCCCGGTGCCAGAGTAACGGCATCGCCGACATTGAGCGTCTGCTGGCCATCGATCAAGTGCAACTGTAGTCTGCCTTCAACGACAAAGGCGAATGTCTCAACACCACGAGGATCAGGCTCGTGTCCACTTCGACCCCCAACCTGCAATTCGATCAACAGAGATTCGAGCGTGCCATGTTCTGCGCCTTGTCCAAGATTTCGAATTGTCGCCAATGACCAATCACTGGTCAGGTGTCCACCGTCCTGACCTCGAACGATCCTGGCATGTTGTTGCCCGGCAGTATCCGGGGATGAAAAAAACGATCCCAGGGTCATTCCCAAGGCCGAGGCGATCTTCTCGAGCGAGGCAATCGACGGCGACGCCTGACCATTCTCGACTTGCGAGATGAAACTCGGTGAGAATCCGGAAAGCCGAGCCAAGGCTCGAACCGACATGGCAACACTCAATCTCCGAGTTCGAACGGATGCACCGATCTGTTTGGCAGAATGGATTCCGTCTTCCAATGTTGTCGGCATCGTTGACCCTTTCAGATCATCATTGTACAGTGGCACTTAACATAGCGCGGCAGTGTTTGCCTGATTGAATTCATATTCAATTATTCGCACTGGTCAATTTTGACCGCGTTAAAGCTCGGATTTCCCCACCAATTGAGCGAGCAGAAATGTTTACGAGTCACGTGTCAGCAGAGGCGTGGTGCCATATGGAGTTGTGCGCAAAATGGTTCGGACAGGATGGCAAGGTGAGTGGTTCGGCACAGTGAAAGCCGATGTTTTGGCCGGAATGGTTGTCGCGCTCGCGCTTATTCCAGAGGCGATCGCGTTCTCGATCATCGCGGGTGTCGATCCCAAAGTGGGACTCTACGCGTCTTTTTCGATCGCCGTCATCATTGCGTTCGCGGGCGGACGGCCCGGTATGATTTCAGCAGCGACCGGAGCAATGGCCCTCCTCATGGTCGATCTGGTCAAGGATCACGGATTGCAGTATCTGTTCGCTGCGACAATCCTCACGGGACTTCTTCAAATCCTGTGCGGGGCGCTCAAAATCGCACACGTGATGAGGTTCGTCTCGAACTCCGTGATGACCGGTTTCGTCAATGCCTTGGCTATTCTGATATTCCTGGCGCAGGTGCCTGAGTTGACCAATGTCTCCTGGTTGACCTATCCGATGGTTGCCATTGGCTTGGCTATCATCTATATCCTCCCCAGATTCACGACTGCTGTACCCTCACCGCTGGTCTGCATCGTTCTGCTCACCACAATCAGCATTGCATTCGATCTCGATGTCCGCACGGTGGCGAGCATGGGAGATCTCCCGACGTCGTTGCCGACGTTCCTGATCCCTGATGTTCCACTCACGCTGGAAACACTCACCATCATCCTTCGGTACGCCATTCCGCTGGCAATCGTTGGACTCCTCGAATCACAAATGACGGCGGTGATCGTCGATGATTTCACAGACACAAGAAGCAATAAGGATCGCGAAAATACTGGTCAAGGTATTGCCAATTTTGCGACGGGATTTCTCGGTGGTATGGCAGGGTGCGCGATGATTGGTCAATCGGTGATCAATGTCAAATCAGGCGGCCGAGGTCGCCTCTCCGCACTCGTTGCTGGTACGTTTTTGCTGGGACTTATCCTGATATTGGGTGACATTGTCGGGAAGATGCCAATGCCAGCGTTGGTCTCGGTCATGATCATGGTCTCGATTGGCACGTTCAGCTGGAAGTCGATTTCCAATCTGCGAGTCCATCCCCGCACCTCCAGCGTGGTCATGTTGGCAACGGTCGCCGTAGTGGTTTACACCCATAATCTGGCCTATGGCGTGCTGGTTGGAGTGTTGCTCAGTGCCATCTTCTTTGCTTGGAAAATCGGTCAGCTCTTCGATATGCGCTCGACGATATCGGACGACGGTCGAACTCGTATATATCTCATTAGCGGTCAGGTCTTTTTCGCATCGGCGAGCAAGTTCGTCAATGCTTTCGATTTCGATGAATCTCTCGACAATGTAACAATCGATGTTACTCACGCGCACTTCTGGGATATTTCCGCCGTCGCAGCGCTCGACAAAGTGGTTCTCAAGTTCCGGCGCGATGCAACGGATGTCACCGTGCTGGGCATGAACGAGGCAAGTTCGACGATCGTCGACAAGCTGGCGATCCACGACAAGACCGACGCTATGGATTACGTACCGGGACACTGATTCCTGCGTGTTCCAAGGAGCAAACCGTGAACGTTCTTGCCTGCATCGATCAATCCAGTTTTGCGGAAAGTGTCTGTGATCATGCCGCATGGTTGGCCAAGGAGCTCGAGGCTTCAGTTGAGGTGCTCCATATCACAGACCATTTGGCTGGTTCGATCTCACCTGTCGATCACAGTGGTCGACTCGGCGTAAATCAGAGCGATGAACTGCTGGCTGATCTCATCGCGATCGACGAGCAGAGAAACCGAATCATGCATCAGCAGGGTCGGCTCCTGCTCGAGGCTGCTGCTAACCGCGTCGCGTCGCAAGGTGTCTCACGAGTCACCCAGCGTCTGGGACACGGCGATTTGCTCGATCACATTCGGTCACATGCATCGACCGCAGACATTGTTGTCATCGGCAAACGAGGTGAAACCGTCGAAACGACGTCCGAGCATTTGGGCAGAAATCTCGAGCGGGTTATACGCTTGGGTCGACATCCCGTCCTGATCGCATCGGAGCGATTTCAGCCGATTGATTCGTACCTCTTTGCCTTCGACGGTGGAAAGAGTTCCGGCGCGATCATTTCGTTGCTCGTCGAATCGAAGCTACTCCAGAAGCTGAAGGGAACCATGCTGCTGGTGGGCAAGCACGGGACTGAACTCGCATCCCATCTTGGCGACGCAGTTCGGAGACTTCGATCCAGCCACTTTGAGATCGATGAGCACATTGTTTCCGGCGAGCCGGCAATAACCATTCTGGAAACGATCGAGAATCGCAACGCATCACTCCTCGTCATGGGAGCCTACGGACATTCGAGAATCCGATCGAGGGTGGTGGGCAGCACGACCACCGAAGTAATTCTGGGCTGCAACAAGCCTGTGCTCGTCGTTCACTAGTCGAACGATGATGCCGGGAACTGCAGGAATCATGAGTCGATTGAGAGCATCAAGGCAGATGCCGTTTGCTGGCTGGCGGATGCTCTTCATATCGTGTCTGGCGGTGTTTCTTTCGGGTCCGGCCCAAACCTATGGTGTCTCTGTCTTTGTTGACCCAATGCAGGACGAACTCGCCTGGTCTCGCTCTCTGATTTCAACGCTCTATTCACTTGGAACCTTGGCCAGTGCCGGGGCCGTTGTCCTCGCAGGGCGGCAACTTGACCGGTGGGGCAATCGGCTTATCTTTTCGATTTCAGCCATCGCCTTTGGCGCAACGATGTTTCTGATGAGTATCGCCTCGACGGTCGTCGTGGTATTTCTCGGCTTCACCTTGCTTCGGACCTTCGGTTCCGGCGTGCTCACTCTCGCCGCCCGAAACCTGTTGCCAAACTGGTTTCATACGAGGGCAGGACGCGCGTTCAGTCTCGTTGGGCTGGCGGCGATGCTGAGCCAGGCCCTCATTCCGCTTTGGAATAATCAGCTTGTATCATGGTTCGGCTGGCGTGAAGCTTGGCGCGTCAATGCCGTGGTGATCTGGATTGTTCTAGTTCCCGTGGTTGTACTTCTGGTGCGGAACAGGCCGGCCGATCTCGGACAACTTCCGGACGGACGACGCCCTACCGCAGAGTCCGAATCGTCAAAGGTGGAGACTGGTGCAACGCTGAGCCAGGCACTCCGGACGCGAACATTCTGGTTTCTGGTCGGGGCGAGCGCAGTTCCATCACTCGTCGTGACGGGACTGGCGTTCAATCAGGTGTCGATTTTGACCGACCGCGGGTTGCCCACAGCACTGGCCGCCACATCGTTCTCGGTGGAGGCGCTTGTGGCATTGCCGACGACCTTGCTGGCTGGCTGGTTAGTCGATCGCTATGCGGTTCGCCATGTGTTGATGTTCGGTCAGGTCTGCTTAATCATCGCGATGGTTTTCCTGCTCTTCGCAAATGCAACGGCCGGTGTTCTCGTGTACGCAGCGTTCCGTGGAGCGTCAAGTGGACTCTGGATGGTTGCCGCTGAGGTAGCATGGCCGAGGTATTTTGGCCGGAAGTATCTCGGAAGTATTCGTGGAGTGGGCTTCGCTGTCGGCGTTGTTGGCGCTGCACTGGGCCCGATCCCCTTTGGGCTATCCTACGATGTGCTGGGAGGATACACCCCCGCCATTGCGGGACTGCTCGTGCTCCCAGTCGCTGCCGCCATCGCGGTGTCGCGAGCGCGTCCACCATTGATCCCCGCATCGTCACCCGCGGCTTGAATGTCACAACAAGAGTGAGATCGATACGTTCGGAGCTCTATTCCACCGGGTGGCCGGATTCTTTCCAGGCATTGATCCCGCCACCGAGATGCGCGACATCGGTGTACCCAAGCTGCTTCAGCGTTTCGGCAGCCAGTGCGGATCGACCACCGGAGGTGCAGTGGAGAATGGTTCGCTTTGCCGGATCGAGTTCCGCCCGATGATAGGTACTGGCCGGATCGGCATAGAATTCGAGCATCCCGCGCGGCGCGTGAATCGCATCAGCGATCGTTCCATCCAGAACGCGTTCTTCCGATTCGCGCAAATCGACAAGGATGGCACCATCGGCAACTTCGGCCGCTACTTCTTCAGGTGACAAATTCTGGGTTCTGCCCCTTGCCTCTGCCACCAGTTTCGATGCGGAGGGATGTGGTTCATCGTTCAACGTTGTTCTCCTGATTCGCAGGCGATTGTCTGCATCATGTGTAGCCCTCATCTGCGCCACCCGCAATCCCGATTGAACCCAGCCTACCGATCGAAGCGTTCAGAGGCATCCGCAACAAGTACGTAAGCTGATACGTAAATCAGACACGTTGCCGGATTGCCTCCCTACGTGCATCGTGCGATGCTGGTGCATCACATCAGTAACCTTGCTCGCCCAACCTGAACCCCGACGGTGATTCCGATCGACAGTTGTTGCAATCCTTCCCGAAACCAGACCCTCGCCACTGCTTCAACGCCGCACATTCCCACGTTCGGCGCGACTGCTGACATGGCACTCCTGCCCGGCGGGACATTTGCGATGGGCAATCAGGTCGGCGATGGCTATACCGCCGATGGCGAGGGACCTGTCCACAACGTCACGCTGAATCCGTTTCTCATCGATCGTCAGGCAGTGACGAATCGTCGGTTTCGCGAGTTTGTGGAAGCAACCGGATTCGTTACCGAAGCAGAACGCTTCGGCTGGTCGTT
>JBBJOX010000134.1:0-1282 GCA_037724245.1 Thermomicrobiales bacterium
GCATCGAATCGACCTGGGCGGGCGGCACCGGGATCAGATCTGTCTCACCCGTCAGGAACGTCTGTACCGATGCTGTCGATTCCGGAACGACCCTGAACGTGAAGCTGTCGATATTCGGGATCAGGTCTGGAATGAAATAGTCATCGTTGCGAACGATCGTGGCGTGATCGTTCTGAACCCATTCGAGGAAACGGAATGGGCCCGAACCGATCACCTGAGTTGGATCAGACCCGGTCGCGGCCGGAGCAGAGCCCCATTCCAGCAGTGGAATCGGTTCCCAGATGTGCTTCGGCAGGACACACAAACCAGCACACGCCGATGAAAGGAAGAGCGCCGACTGAGCGGTGGCGACTAGCTCGAAGGTGTGATCGTCGATCGCGCGGTAACTTTTCACGTTGGCCGCAAAGTCTGACTGGTAGACAGCAAGTCCGTCCGGCGAAATCATCGCATCGTAGGAAAACACGACATCGGCAGCAGTAACCGGCATGCCATCGTGGAACGTCGCATCCTTGTTCAGGTAGAACGTGAAGACTGTTCCATCGGCCGACTCTTCCCAGTAATCAGCCAGATCCGGACCGTAAATCGAGGAATCGAACGGCGCACTCGCAATCAGATTGCTGAAAATCGGCGCAATAATATAGAGCGCCGCAACATCAGATCGTATATGGGGATTCAGCGTCGCCATGTCGACAACGCTCGGCATGATCACCTGACCACCCGGGCTCTCTGCTTTTTCCAGCGGAAACTGCTCGTTGATCAGTTTCAGGTAGTCCTCGCGAGAGAGTGATCGCTTGACCGGTCCGGATGCTACCGGGCTTGCCCCGGGAGAACCGACTGGTGATGCTACGGGAGAGGCTTCCGGAGTCGCCTCCTGACCCAATGCCGAACTCGCAATGATCGAGGCAGCAGCTGTCGACATTCCAGCTGCAGTGGCACGGCGCAGAAATGCCCGGCGAGACAGCGCGCCGGAATGCAACCCACGGATCAGGGAACTCATGTGCTCAGTACTCATGCACCACTCCAGGCGAAGATAATCAACGTTTCAGTAAACCCGGACTCAGGTTCATCTCATGGTCACCAGAAGCATTAAGCGACCCCTTCGACTACCTGTCAACACATCGCGGACGAAGTTGTACGTAGCTTTCACGACGCTCCGTATCCAGGGATATTCGTCCACGCTACTACGCACTCCTCGTTCTGTGCGCAGGTACCGGAGAACTGCCTACCGGACTTGTGCGATCACACGCCTCCAGTCCGCGCCCCGGTACGACGGCGGCTGGTT
>JBBJOX010000134.1:1292-6916 GCA_037724245.1 Thermomicrobiales bacterium
ACTTGTGCAATCACCACGCATCGAGTCCGCGCCCCGGTGTGACGGCGGCTGGTTCGCTACTGGGTGGATGCTATTTCAGTTGCTTTCGTCGGTGACTCCCGAGAGTTCCATCCCGGACATTGCCTTGTTGAATTTGTCAACTGCCCGGGACGGCGGCAATCGCATTCGTTCCAGATGCCAGAGTTCGCGCGACAGTGAAGCATTGAAATCGGCGATCCGTTTATCGAGCGCAGCCGAACGCTCCAGATACTGGCGGCGGACATGCTGCGCCAGATCAGCGATGTCATCAAGCGTTCGAGGACCGGCAGATTGGGCCGGTCTGGTCGGACCATCCAGCAATCGTCGCCAGAACGATATCTTCGCAGCGGGAGCAGCAGCCGATACGTCGGTGGAACTCACCTGGGTATGTTCCGCTTGCATCAGAGCCACTGAACGATCGAGAAATCCCTGCAGGTCACGTTGCCCCGCCTTGATCTCCTCGTCGAGTTCCATCCACGATGGTTTGTAGCCGGCGTTTTTCAGGCGACTCATCGCGAAGTCGAGATCCGGGGCATGCGGGTTCGACTCAATCCGGATCGGCTTGCCTGCGCCCGGTAAATTGTCGAACTCACCTCGTTTTTGGGCCTGCGTTATCGCATCTTCAATATAGGATTCCCAATCATCGATTGGCGTGCGTCGAAAGTCATCTTCGTGCCGAATCGGACTCATCTCTGCCCTCTCACAACATTGTGGTTCCACGTAAAGTTTACATTGTGATTATTGTAACAAATCATTCCTGTAGTGAGTCGGCGTGCGTTTGACCTGATGCCGGTGCATCGACACGGCATAGTCCGACTGGCGATAAGGTATGCCCCTCGTTCAGGCCAGCGCCTGCGCCAGATCAGCGATCAGGTCCTCGGCGTGTTCGATTCCCACCGACAACCGGATTAGTGACGGATCGACTGCTACTTCGGAACCTTTCACACTGATGTGTGTTATCTGGGCTGGATGTTCGATCAGCGATTCGACACCGCCAAGACTCTCCGCCAGCAGAAACAACAACGTTCGCTGAACCACATCAACAGCTTTCTCAGCGCCGCCGCGGGTCGTGAAACTGACCATTCCGGAGAATGTCCGCATCTGTCGCTTCGCAATGTCATGTCCCTTGTGACTCGAAAGCCCCGGGTAGAACACTTCGTCGATCGCCGGATGATCATGAAGGTACTCTGCAATCGCCATCGCGTTCTCGCAGTGCCGATCCATTCTCAGCGACAGTGTTTTCAGACCACGCAGCGCCAGCCAGCAGTCGAACGGCCCCGGAACAGCACCGGCACTGTTCTGGTGGCCAGCCAGATCGGCCTGGATATCCGGATCGTTCCCAACGATTGCCCCGCCGATGACATCGGAATGCCCACCGATGTACTTGGTTGTGCTGTGCAGCACAAGGTCCGCGTCCAGCGCAAGCGGTTGCTGCAGATAGGGTGTCGAAAAGGTGTTGTCAACGATCAGTAAGGCACCACCGGAATGCGCGATCGCCGCAATCGCCGCAATGTCGGTGATCCGGATGTTGGGATTGGTTGGCGTTTCCACCCAGACGATCCGGGTTTCCGGCCGCATTGCCGCGGCGACTGCTACCGGATCAGTCATGTCAACCACCGTCGTTGCCACTCCGTATCGGGCAAATGTTCCGACGTAAAAGCGATACGTCCCGGAGTAGATATCGTTGGACATCAGAAGGTGATCGCCGGGATTCAGGAGATAGCTGATATTTTGGGCCGCCGCCGTGCCACTGGCGTAGGCCAATCCCCAGGCTCCACCCTCCAGCGATGCCAAGGCATTCTCCAGCGCCGTACGCGTCGGATTACCGGTTCTCGAATACTCGTACCCCTTGAACGATCCCACTGCATCATGCCGGTAGGTACTGGTTTGATAGATTGGCACCACAACCGATCCCGTCGTTGGATCCGGATCCTGACCACTGCGAATCGCCCGCGTTGCAAAGTGCATTGCACTCCAATCGGTTTGCAGCCGCGGCTTGTTAGCATTGGTCTCGGCGTTGTCTGTTGTCATCCAGCTTCCTCAATTGCGATGTCCCGGAACGAGTGTCGATGTTGTACCGGGATATCGCTTCGCAATCAAGGTTTGCGTATCCCGACAGCGAGGAAAATTCGCTGTTGGTAGGTGGATGCCATAACATGAGCTTCAAGACTCGGCGTTGGGACTGGAAAAACGGGAGATTAGTGCGGTTGCACTGATCTCCCGTTCACCTTGAATTATTCAGATTTCTGTTCGCTGAGCAGTTAGTCGGCCACTCTTGCTGATTCGCGGACGGGAGATGCCGCCAAAACACCATCCAGCGCCTGGGTCAGATCGGCCAGAATGTCATCGATGTGCTCGATTCCGACAGACAGGCGGACGAGGGAGTCCTCGACCGCGGCCGCTGTGCCCGCGACACTCGCATGGGTCATCTTGGCGGGATGTTCGAGCAACGATTCGACACCACCCAGACTCTCGGCGAGCGTGAAGATTCTGGTGTTCTCAACTACGTGCGCTGCCGCCGGGAAACCACCGCGCAGCGTGAAACTGACCATCCCCGAGTAGTCCGACATCTGTCGCGCCGCCACGTCGTGCGAAGGATGATCGATCAGCCCAGGGTAGAAGACCCGCTCAACTTCGGAGCGCTCGGACAGGAACTCCGCGACAGCTCTCGCGTTGGCAGAGTGTTGCTTCATGCGAACTCCGAGCGTCTTGATGCCACGCAAGGTCAGCCAGCAATCGAATGGACCGGGAACCGCGCCCGCCGCGTTCTGATGGAATTTCAGTTTCTCGTAGGCTTCTTCATCGTTGCCCAACACTGCCCCACCGACGACATCGGAGTGTCCGCCCAGATACTTGGTGGTGCTGTGGAGTACGAAATCGGCACCATGCCTCAACGGCTGCTGCAGATACGGTGATGCGAACGTATTGTCGACCACGAGCCGGGCAGGATGGTTCTTGACGAGTTCGGCGATTCCAGCGATATCGACAATTCGCAAATAGGGATTGGTCGGTGTTTCGACCCAGACGAATCGCGTTTCCGGTCGGATGTTCGACCGAACATCGTCCAGATTGCTCAAATCCGCCAGCGATGTTTCGATACCCCAGCTGTCGAGCACCTTGGCGAAGAGGCGATACGTACCACCATAGGTGTCATTCGAAAGAAGCACGTGGTCACCCGACTTCAGCAGGTAGGCCAGATTCTGCGTCGCGGCCAGTCCGCTGGAATAGGCAAGTCCCCAACTGGCACCCTCGAGCGAGGCCAACGCAATCTGGAGCGCTGAGCGTGTCGGGTTGTCCGTTCGGGAATATTCGTAGCCCTTGAAGACGCCGATCGACTCCTGGGCATAGGTACTGGTCTGATAGATCGGCGTGATCACGGCGCCGGTCGTCGGATCGGCATCCTGACCGGCGTGAATGGCCCGGGTTTCGAACTGGGCGTCGTTCCACTCGCTGGAATCGCGTGAAGGTCCGTGTGACATGAAGTGCTCCAATGCTGAAATGATGATCGAACGACCTATCGCGGCGTCTGATGGTTGGCAATGTGATCGAGGATGTCGGCTCTCGTGATGACACCGATCAGTACGCCTTCGCGCTGCACGAGCACGGCGGGTGTGGAAGAGGCAAGCAAGGGAATCACGCGTTCGATTTCCTCGTTGGCGTCAACCAGTTGAAACGGAGGTTCCATGATCGAACTGACCTTTGCGTTCAGCACGTCCGGATTGCGAAAGATGTGATCGAGGAGCATTCGCTCCTGCAAAGAGCCAATCACACTATGCACATCGATCGGTTCGCCGGAATCGGGACCGACGCAGTCGCCACTGGCCGCACCGGATGTGCGCACACCGCGCACGACCGGAAGTTGGCTGACCTCGAATTCACGCAGGAGTTCGATCGCTTCGTGTACCGACTGATCGCACCCTACGGCAACCACGTTCGGCGTGCTCTTGTGTCGTTCCTCGATCAGATTGCCCATTCGCGACGGCGCGCGAAGTCGCGAGAGATAGCCGTTCTCCCGCATCCAGTCGTCGTTGTAGATCTTCGACAGGTACCCGCGACCACTGTCCGGCAAAATGACCAAGATGAAGCCATCGGGATCGTCGAGCCGCTTTGCCAGGTCGACGGCTGCATGAACTGCCAGACCGCACGATCCACCGACGTTGATGCCTTCTTCGCGGGTCATTCGACGCGCCATCAGGAAGGATTGGGCATCGGTGATCTGGATCCAGTCGTCGACGATGTTTCGATCGAAGCTGCCGGGCCAGAAATCCTCGCCTACTCCCTCGACCTTGTACGTGTGAATGATCTGCGACGTGAATATCGAGCCTTCAGGATCGGCCCCGATCACTTTGATGTCCGGGTTTTGCTCTTTCAGATACTTGCCGATTCCCGAGATCGAGCCACCAGTACCAACACCGGCCACCAGATGCGTGATTCGGCCATCGGTTTGCTCCCATATTTCGGGGCCGGTTGATTCATAGTGCGTTTTCGGATTGATCGGATTGAAATACTGGTTGGGTTGAAACGCTCCCGGAATCTCGCGGGTGAGGCGGTCCGCTACCGAGTAGTAACTTTCCGGAGAGTCCTTGTCGACGGCGGTCGGTGTGGTCACAACTTCTGCACCGTAGGCGCGGAGGAGCTGAACCTTTTCCGGAGAGATCTTGTCTGGCATCACGAAAATGCAGGTGTAGTTCTTGACCGCGGCGGCCATTGCCAATCCGACCCCGGTATTGCCGGACGTCGGTTCTACAATCGTCCCGCCTGGTTTGAGCCAGCCACAACGTTCGGCTTCCTCGATCATCCGGATGCCGATGCGATCCTTGATCGATCCGCCTGGATTCATCATTTCGAGCTTGGCGTAGACGGGTGTGCGTGCGCCATCGGTCACCCGATTCAGACGAACGATTGGTGTATTCCCGAGTGCCTCGATCACGTTGGCGAATACTTTGGGTGCAGCCGGCTGCCTGGCATCGTGCCGTTCTGAAATACGGCGGTTCGATTCCCGGAGTGTGGTCATGGATGTGTGCCTCCTCGTCGTTGAGTCGCAATGGCCGCAGCAGATTCAGCAGGTTCGCGAAATGCGACCTGTTGGCAACGGTATAGATTGCTTCAGAAGACGGCAGGGAAGACCATGGTGGGCCGGGAATGAATCCGCGGCGATGTGCACGCGAACCATGAATCGGGCTCCTCGTCAACGCTGGTGCTGTGTTCCCGGATGTGTGTTGCAGGAAGCTTCCTGACGATACTGGAATGTCCGGTTCCACATCATCTTCGCCACGGCATCGTGACTCACCTTCCCGACATCCGCTTGTCGGCACCTCAGAGTCGTAGTCTACAGGATTCGCATACTTCCGTATAGTTAGCCTTGGTCATTTCAGGTGAACAAAGGCAGTGAACAAACCGCCCTTGCCCACTCGCACGAACGTCGAGTATGGCGTCGCGTGCGATCAACATCGAACCATCAGTCGGCCGAAGTCGACGTGAAATCCGGTGCCGGTACATCGACTGGAGCGTCATCTTCAAGACCACGATCACCGGGCATCATGCCCTCGCCTCTTTGATGACGGCCAAACACCATACCGTCTTTCATTAGACCCTGACCGAATGCC
>JBBJOX010000134.1:6926-7563 GCA_037724245.1 Thermomicrobiales bacterium
CGAAGTCGACGTGAAATCCGGTGCCGGTAGATCGACTGGAGCGTCATCTTCACGACCACGATCACGATCACCGGGCATCATGCCCTCGCCTCGTTGATGACGGCCAAACACCATCCAGTCTTTCGGTCGAACATGACCGAATGCCATTGCATCGTCCGATGTCAGGACCGCCGCCGCCGACATCAGTTCGACCGCACCGATACCGGTCTGACGCGCTTGCGCCCACGCCCCGGCGATGAACTGATCGTAGGCCGCGGTGTAGCTGGTTTGTGCAATGGAAACGAACGCAGACACGTCGATGGCGCTGGCGGCGCCATCGATCCCGGTCGTGATCGCCGTGATTCGCTGGTAGACCCGGGCCAGTGATTGGCTGGCATGAGCTTCTTCCGAAGGCAACCCGGAATACATGATTTGCCCAAGCAGGAGCGATCGGGTGCCGTGAAGTGCCTGGATGGCTGCAAGAGCGTACCGGCCCTGAACATTGATGGAAGGTTCACCAGTGGTTGCAACCAATGAAGGCATCATCGTTTCGATCGTGGCGAGTGCTTCGTCGATCGTGGTGGCATCGATGATGGATCGAACCGCATCGACGTCCTGCCTGATGACGGCGATTCGCGTTTCGAGACGTTCCTGCAAC
>JBBJOX010000135.1:0-3456 GCA_037724245.1 Thermomicrobiales bacterium
TTGATCGTATTCGAGCCGTACTACGATTCCTACGCTGCCGGTGTCCTGGTCGCGCACGGTCGGTTGAAGCCGGTGCGGCTGCGGGAGCCGGACTGGTCGTTCGATCCGGATGAACTTGAGACAGCGGTTACGTCGAGGACGAAAGTTATCCTGCTGAACTCGCCACACAATCCGACGGGCAAGGTATTCACACGGGCCGAACTTGAAACCATCGCTGCCGTCGCCATCCGCCATGACCTGATCGTGATCACGGATGAGGTCTATGATCGAATCATCTATTCGGGTCACGAGCACATCCCGATCGCGTTACTCCCCGGCATGTGGGAACGCACACTGACCGTCAATTCGACAGGCAAAACCTTCTCGTTGACTGGTTGGAAGATCGGCTACGCGATTGGACCGTCGCACTTGCAGGACGGATTGCGCGGGGTTCACCAGTTCGTGACGTTCGCGACGTCGACTCCCTTCCAGGTCGCGATGGTCGAGGCGATGACCACTGCCGATGAACGTGGATATTATGATCAACTTGTCGTCGACTACACGCGCCGACGTAATCTGCTGGCGAACGGTTTGCAGCAAGCCGGCTTCGATGTGCTGAACATTGGCGGAAGCTATTTTCTGATGGCGTCGCTGCAGCAGGATCGGTTCGCCAACGATAACGAACTGGCGAAGTGGTTGATCGAGGAGATCGGTGTCGCCTCGGTTCCACCATCCTCGTTTTACCAGGAACCCTGGACAGCGCCTTTCCTTCTCCGGTTTTGCTTTGCAAAACAGGATGCCACGCTCAACGAGGCAATCTCGCGATTGGCAAAGGTTCGATCATGGCTTTGAGTTCGGGGATCGAATCGGTAGCCAGAATCTGAATGTCGTCCCCTGATCCGGACCGTCGCTGGTGGCAGTCAATGTCCCGTGATGCTGTTCGGCAATATTGCGGCTGATGAAGAGCCCGAGACCCATGCCGGGAATCTCGGATGCGGCAGCCAGGCTCGCCCGCAGGTATGGTTGAAAGATGCGTTCCAGATCGGATGCGGCCAGCCCCATTCCGTAATCGCACATCGAAACCGTCACGCCTTCCGTATCTGCTTCTATGCTCAGGTCAACACTCAGGGAATCCGGCGAGTATTTGACTGCGTTGTTCGCGAGATTCGACAGGACTTGCTCGAGACGACCGACATCGGCGTCGATCCAGACACCCGGATCCTCGGAAACGAGATTGAACGAGTGCTGATCTGGCTTGAGCGTTCTACGTTCGTTCAGAAACGTAACGACGAAATCGTAGACGGAAACCGGTTCCAGATGGAGCGGCATCGTGTTCTTGCCGGCACGCGAAACTTCGAGCAGATCGTTGGTCAGGAGAGTCAGCCGGGAGGCAGATGATTCGATCGTTTGCAGTCCCAGTCGCAAGCGTTCGGGAAGCAACGTTCCGCGTTCGAGGCCACGCAGCAGTAGCTGGGAGTATCCCTTGATTCCCGCAATCGGGGTTCGAAGTTCGTGCGCAGCGATGGACAGGAACTCATCCCGCACATCGACCGCTGATCGCAGGTCGGCGTAGAGGCTATTCATTTCGAGGATGCTGCCGAGGCGCTTCGCGATTCCGATCGCGACCTCGTCGTCTGCCTTACCGATTTGCCGAAAGTTTCCGTCCACTGCGAAGCTGATGGTGCCGTAGCGCCGTCCGGGCACGGTGATTGGTGCGACAACGATTCCAAAGCGTGCAGCAGATTCAGACCCATCGCCGTCGTCTGCCTTCTCGTGGAACCGCTTCGACTGCGGCTGAACCTCCCCAAAACACGATTGGACAAACTCAGGAACGACATCGGTGCGCATCTGATTGAGAATTGCCAACTCGAGTTCAGGATGTCGATTGAGCGTTCTCGAAGTTGTCGAGGCAGCGACCCTGAGTTCGCCGTCGCTGTCGACGATATGTATCAGGCAGGCATCGGCAATGCCATGCCTGACGACCTTTTCAGCTACGGGTTCAAGTGCAGAAGACGGATCGTCACAATCCGCTAGTACTAAGTCGACATCGTTTAAAAGCTGCAGGAACGAGTCGCTCCGTATTTGTTTGGAAACATCCATCTGGGTTGCAACGAAATGGGTAAGCGTGTTTCGCGAATCGTAGACCGGCGAGACATTGACTTCATTCCAGAACGGGCTCCCATCCTTGCGGTAGTTCAGGATCACGACCTGGAGTTCGCGTGCTTCCTGAATGGCTGAACGCATCTCTGCTTTCACTGTTCGCCCGGTGCGAGCGCCCTGCAGGAATCGGCAATTCGAACCAATGACATCGTTCGGGTCGTATCCGGTCAGCCGGACGAATGCGGGGTTAACATCCAGAATTGGCAGATCCGGGTTCCGGGCGTCGGCTATGACGACGCTGACCCTGGTCGAATCGATTGCCCGGTTCCGGAGCCAGAGCACATCCTGATCGATAGTGAGTGCCACACAAAATCCTTGAGGAAACTATTCGGCGACAAAGAAGATCAGGATTTCGAGGACGGCCAGCTGTATCCCGAATGTCACCAGTGCAGCAGTCACCCGCTGCCATTGACGTCGGAACAAGTGTATGGCCTTGCGTGCGTGATAGACGAACACGAGGGCTACGGCCATCGCGGCGAAGAAACCGAGCACAGTCAACGGATCGGGACGATCCGATTGCGTATCGGAGAAACTCATCGAAAGTCGAATCATCCCCGCGATTGCGAGGGCGATGGCAACATTGATCTGGGCCAATCGATTGACGATTGGCCAGGCGTCGGAAGCGCGTTTACGACGATCACCGGTTGCCATACCTGGCCGGCTCGCTTTCCTGCGATCTGGGTGATACTTAAAGTCAACAGGTTGTGTCGGGAGAACTCCTCCCATTATGACGGAAAGTGGGCCTTGGTTGTTCGAATCCGGAGTTGTTGCGATCGTTCGGCTGGACAATTACGCATCGGCCAACGACATTGTGTCGGCACTGATCACGGGCGGTGTCGATGCAGTCGAGTTCACGTACACGAATCCGGCCGCCGGTGCCGCGATTGCATCAGTCAGAGCGGCCTTCCCTACGCAGATAGCGGTGGGCGCAGGTACTGTGCTCGATCCGGAAACGGCGCGCGCGGCGATCCTCCTGGGGGCGCAATTCATCGTGACTCCAACGTTCAATCGCGCCACCGTCGAACTCTGTACGCGATATGCCGTGGCGTCGGTCATCGGAGCGTTTACCCCAACCGAAATTCTCAATGCCTGGCAGGCGGGTGCAACCTACGTCAAGGTGTTCCCGGCCAGTTCAGTGGGCCCGCGTTATCTGAAGGATGTGTTGGGCCCACTTCCGCAGATTCGATTGATTCCAACTGGTGGCGTGACTGTCGAGAACGCTGGTGATTTCATCCGGGCCGGAGCCAGTGGCATTGCTGCTGGATCGAACCTGGTCGACTCCGCGACGGTCGCCGCCGGAGACTGGTCCACGATCAC
>JBBJOX010000135.1:3466-7516 GCA_037724245.1 Thermomicrobiales bacterium
ACGATCACCAACCGCGCTCGATCCTAGGTCGATGCGGTTGGCTCCGCCCGAAGTTCGTAGGCAAGGAAAACCGAAAGCATGAGCGATGAGGAAATCCGACTACCACTGCTGCAGCGGCTGGCGGAGCAAGCAATGTCCGATCAGGACTTTCGAGCAATCGCCCGGACGAGTCTTGAAGATGCCCTTGATCAGCACGGGTACGATCTGAACGCGCGCGAACTCGCGCTTGTCCTCGAGTTCAGAAAGACGCTCGAGGAAGCCGGGGTCGATTTATTCCTGACCAAGGAACTTGATCTGGCCTCGCTGGATCCGTCGATGGTTGCGGGGCTGCTGGCCGACATCGATCGCTAGCGCCGTTCAGACGACGTTTGGCTCATCGGTACCCGTGCCAAACAGTCGATCGCCGGCGTCGCCCAGTCCTGGCCGAATGAACTTGTAGGCATCGAGCTGCCGATCGAGCGAGGCGACGTGTATGTGCACGTCGGGATGATGCTCGACCACCTGTTGTACCCCTTCAGGTGCAGCGATGATACCGACGAACTTGATCCAGGAGGCGCCCCACTCCTTCAACACGGTAATCGCATCCGTCGCCGAACCTCCGGTCGCGAGCATCGGATCCAGCACGATCACGAGATCGTCCGGGCAGGTTTGCGGCAGGCGATTGTAGTAGCTGACAGGACGATGCGTCTCCTCGTCGCGATACATCCCCAGGTGCCAGATCTCCGAACTCGGCAGGGTATCGATGGCGGCATCGGTCATCCCCAAACCGGCCCGCAGAATCGGCACAATCCCGATTCTCGCGTCGATCCGGGCACCTGTCGTTTCCTCGAGCGGCGTGCGATACGTAGTCTGGATGAGTGGAAGATCAAGCGTCGCTTCGTAGATCAGCAACGCCGTGAGTTCCCGGACCAGTTCGCGAAATGTCTTGTTATCGGTTGTCTCGTCGCTCAAAAGGGTCAGCTTGTGCCGGACCAGGGGATGGACACTGACATGAAGTTTGGGGAAATCGCGCGTACTGGATGTCATGTGCCTGCTCCTGAAACCCTGTTCGGGTTAGCCCAGAACGCCAAGTTCCCGGAGATGATCGAATCCTGATTCGGTCAGACCATCTGGTACGTACTCAAGACTCACCCATCCGTTGTACCCCGATTGATCGACGGTATCGAAGAGTTCCTGCCAGTTAACGGTTCCAGTTCCTGGTTGGTGGCGGTCCGGCAAATCGGCGATCTGGATATGCGCGAGTTCAGCGCCCCGTTCCCGGATGATCGCCATTGGATCTTCGCCCATCTTGAAGGAGTGGTAGATATCCAACTGCAGGCCGACGTTCGAATGGCGTGTCTCCGAAATAATGTCGAACCCGTCTTGCGTCGTTGGAATGGCGAACCCGGGCACATCGACGGTGTTGACTGGTTCAACGGTGAGGGTGGCGCCGAACCCTTCGACCTGCTCTGCCGCAGTGATGATGTTGTCGACGAGGATGCCGCGGGTTGCCTTGGCATCGGCGGTTTTGCCGGCCAGGCAGTTGATCAGATCGGGCTGGAGCACAACGCCGTACTGAACCGCGTTGAAAATGCCGAAGCGGAACGATTCCTGATGGTCTTCGCGTGAGGCGATTCCCCGTTCACCGGCCGCCCAGTCGCCAGCGGGGAGATTGAACAGCACCATGTGCAGATCGTTACGGGTGATTGCGTTGTAGATCGCATCGACCTTTTCGGTGTACGGGAAGAGAAATTCCACGCCGGTGAATCCGGCCGCCGCCGCCCGATCGAATCGTTCGAGAAACGGGTATTCCGTGAAGAGCATTGTCAGGTTTGCTGCCAGCCTGGGCATCTGTGGAACTTCCTTCCGATAGCGCAATCTGTTGCGACGAACCTCTGTCGGAGATACTACCAAAGCAGAACCATCACCGGGCGAAGCAGGTCGCCATCAGGGAACGAGGATTTCGATGACACAATGGCCGCGTTACACACTCGCATCTGGCCCGGTGGATGTCTCACCCGAGACACAACGGCAAATGATGCGCCCGGTTGTGTATCACTACGACCCAGCATTTCTCGATATTTTCGAGCACACGATCAGTCTGCTGGGGCAGGTCTATCAAACGAAATACGATCCGGTCATCATGCAGGCGGAAGCGATTCTGGGACTCGAAGCGGCGGCAGCCTCCCTGTTTCAGGCGGGCGACAAGGTGCTGAATCTCGTGTCTGGTGTGTTCGGCAAGGGGTATGAAGACTGGATTACATACTACGGGGCCGAGCCGATCGAATTGGCGGTTCCGTACAACGATGCAATCGATCCGGAAGATGTACGACGGATTCTGCATACGACGCCTGGCATCCGGTATCTCTCCGTTGTCCATTCCGAAACCCCTTCGGGCACTGTCAATCCGGTCCGGGAGATTTGCCGAATCGCCCAGGAATTTGGCGTGCTGACGATCGTCGACACGGTCTCGGGGTTGGGAAGCGAACTGGTGAACCCTGAGGACTGGGGTATCGACATCGCCGTTGCCGGTCCACAGAAATGTCTCGGAGGTCCACCCGGGCTGTCGCTGATGACGGTCAGTCCCGCTGCCTGGCAAGCGATGGAGAACCGGAAGCATCCCTTGCGGAACAGTTTTCTGTCGATTCTCGACTGGAAAACCACGTGGATCGAGGAGCGTCGATTCCCGTATACGCCGTCGGTCAGTGAGATCTACGCCCTGGAATCGATACTCGAACAGACGATGGCAGAAGGGCTGGAGCACGTCGCCGGGCGTCATCAGGCAGCGGCATTCGCCTGTCGACGGGGTGTCGAGGCGCTCGGTCTCGATCTTTGGGCGGCAGAAGAAGGCATCGCCGCGGCTTGCTGTACCGCAGTTGCCACGCCCGAAGGGATCGACGACAAGCAACTGCGCTCGGTCATGCGCAATCGCTACGGTGTGATGATCTCACCCGGCTTCGGCGAACTCAGTGGGAAGCTGGTTCGGCTCGGGCACATGGCATCGGCAGCACATCCCACAGTGGTTGCGCTGCAACTCGCGATGTTCGAGCGCTCGCTGACCGATCTCGGCTATCCAGTGAAGCTCGGTTCCGGTGTCGGAGCCGCGATGGACGCGCTCTCAGGCTGGGACGATTTAAGCGGCGCGTTGCCGGTCCATGACTGATGGAACTGCCGAATCGTCCGCAATCGATCTTCCTGCCCGGCCAGCATTGGCGTGATCATTACTTCGTCGGCACGAGACGATTCGGCCATGGAGCGAACCTGCGCAGTCACCGAGGCTTTATCGCCGACGATCATATTGGCGGTCATGGATGACATCTGAAGCCGCTGGAGTTGCGAGAGCTTAACCGCTCTCGCCTCTTCGAGCGTTGGGGCAGGGGCTTGCTGGTTGGTCAACAACCTCCAGAGCTGAACCTCGGCGATCTCCATGAGGGCTCTCGCATGTTCCTCGTTGTCACCAATGATGACGGATACCGCGAGAATTGCATGAGGTTCCGAATAGCGCCGTGAAGGCTGGAACTGATCGCGGTAGAGATTCATTGCCCGCACGGCTGCGGGCCGGTTGATGTGCGACGCGAAGGCGAAACCAAGTCCCATTTGGGCGGCGAGTTGGCCACTGAATCCGCTGGAACCGAGGAGCCAGATCGGGGGCAGAACGCTGTCTGCCGGGATCGCGACGATGCCGGCAAACGGATGATCGGCAGGGAACGCGTTGTCGTCGTAGGCCAGGAGTTCAGCAACCGCTTCCGGATAGTCATCGGCGGCAAGGGCATCCGGGTTGCGGCGAAGGGCCAGGACCGTCTTCCGGTCTGTTCCGGGGGCACGTCCCATCGCCAGATCGACTCGGCCAGGGAAAATACTGTTCAGCAACCGGAAATGCTCGGCTATGCGAAGCGGTGAATGGTTCGGCAGCATGATCCCGCCGGAACCGAGACGGATGCTGGTCGTGTGATTGGCAATGTGCGCAATCAGGATTTCGGGTGAACCACTGGCAAGGCCCGCGCTGTTGTGATGCTCGGCAAACCAGATCCGGCGATACCCAAGGTGCTCGGCAATCTGTGCAGCTTCGAC
>JBBJOX010000136.1:0-493 GCA_037724245.1 Thermomicrobiales bacterium
TGGCTGGTGGGTACACTGGGCTGGCTGGCCACAGTTCCTGGCTACGAACTCGGTCCACTTCTGGCCGATCCCGTTTCCGTTGTCAGCGAGCGCGGCCATTTTGTCGGGATGTTCTTTTTGACAATGGGCTGCTGGTGGCAGGGTATCCGCTACGCCAGCGATGTCAATTTGATCCACGCCGACGAAATCCGGGCAATGATCCAGCGCTGCTGGGGCATTCTCCTGATCGGGATCTTCTTCGCGGCATTGATGAGTAACAACTCGGCCGACACTGCCATCAGCGCGTCGCGGTTCGCCGTCCCGGTAGCCGTGATCGCATGTCTCGCCCTGATCGCAGCGGCCGAAACGCAATCGACGCGCGAAATCGCGATCAGTCGCGGAGCAAAGGGACCGCAGTGGGATCGCTGGTTGCGCATTGTGCTCGCGGTGTCCGGGTTGGCCCTGATTGTCTCGCTCGTCATCATCGGCCTGCTAGGTCCTGGGGCATTGGCCG
>JBBJOX010000136.1:503-7492 GCA_037724245.1 Thermomicrobiales bacterium
ATTGGCCGCTGCCATCAGTGCGATCGCGACGGTCGCGCGGCTCATCGGTCTTGGCATCGGCTACGCACTCTTTGCGGTGTTCTATCTCGTCTACCAGTTCGTTCGGGCCGTCTACTACCTGCTACAACTGATCTTCGATGACTTCGATATGCAGCCTCCGGAAATGCCGCAACAGCCTGCCGGAATGCCTGATCAGGGCCCTCCACTGGAGCAGCAGGAATCGGAGCCGTGGGAACAGGCGGAACTGATACGTTTGATCGCGTTCGGACTCGCGATCATCGTTGTAGCGCTCGTTGTCTTCCGGCTTCGCAGGCGGCAATCGAACCGGGACGATCCTGAAACGCCGGACGAAAGTCGAGAGTCGGTGTTCTCGAGTGGATTGCTCAGGGACCAGTTGCGAGGCCTGTTCCTCCGCCGATCCCGCGAAGACGGATTGCGAACCCTCGATTTGACCGGCGAACCTGGATCCGTCCGCGAGTCCTTCCTCTGGTTGCATGTCCTGGCCGATCGCCAACTGGTGCCCCGGCGGGACGAGGAGACACCGGACGACTTCGTCAGACGACTTCGCGCGGTTTGGCCCGGAACGGCCGATTCGCTTCGCGATCTCAGGCTGGGGTATCAGCGGGTGCGCTATGGAGAAGCCGACGACTCGCCAGAGAATCCGGACTTGCCGGCGGCTCGTCGCGCCTGGCAGTCGATCTGGGAACGACGTAAGGATTGGGTCCCACCACCCGAGGAAGACGATCACTGATCGACTACCCGACCCCCCCCCAACGGTGGGCGCAGAGCATGTCGCTGCCAGATTCAACGGCCACCGCCGTCAGCTCACAGAACGGCATTGCTCACGGTACAGTGCAAATGACTACCTGTTGTCTAATGCGGGGTTTGCCGAGTTCCACTATTCCCCGGCGTCACCAGGTATCTCGATGACCAGAATCTTGTCGATCCGATTGCCGTCCATGTCGATCACTTCGAACGTGAACGTATCCCACATCAGCACATCGCCTGTCGCCGGTATGCGGCCGAGCTGATCCATGACGAATCCGGCAACCGTCTCGTATCGACCTTCCTCCTCGCCGGGCAGGTCCGTGATATCAAGAAGTTCCATCATTTCGTGCGCGCCAAGCACACCGTCGAGCAGCCACGAACCATCGTCTCGCTGGAGAGCGCCTTTCGTCGCTGCCGGGTCGGCGACATCCATTTCGCCAATGATGTCGGAGATCAGATCGTTGAACGTCAGCAGGCCATCGAGTCCACCATATTCGTCGATCACGAGTGCCAGCTGAACCTGCTTTGCCCGCATTTGCTCGGTGACATCGAGCATGGGAGCCAGCTGGGGGACGAACAGCACCTGCGTCATCGATTCGCGAATGTCCGTCGAGTTCACGTCCAGAGAGCGTTGCCAGAGATGCTTCATCGAAACTACACCGACAATGCTATCCAGCGATCCGTCGGCCACTGGATACCGGGTGTGGCCAGTGTCCAGCATTACCCGCTTGTTCCATTCATCGGACTGCTGAAGATCCAGGAAATCGATCAAGTGACGCGGAGTCATCAACTCACCCACGTTGCGATCGGCGATCTTGAAGATCTGTGAAACCATCTCACCGTGCGACTGATCGAACACACCTTCTTCGGTGCTCTGCTTGATCAGGAGACGAACCTCCTCCTGGGTCATCGTCGATTCCTCGGTCGCCGATGTGCCCAGCAAGTCCAGCAGGAAGCTGCTGGAAGCTGCGAGCAGGCTGACAATAGGTGCCGTCACTTTGGCCAGCGTTTTCAGGGCCGGTGCCATCATGCTGGAGATTGCTTCGGCCCGTTGCAGCGCCAGTTGCTTCGGAACGAGTTCGCCGACCACGAGGGAGAGATAGGTGATGATCAGAACTACGACCACGACACCGATCTGATCACTGTACGTATCGAGAACCGGAACGTTCGACAAAATCTCGGAAAGCGGTTGGGACAATGTCGCTCCACCGAACGCGCCGGTCAGAACCCCGATCAGCGTGATGCCGATCTGAACCGAGGAGAGAAACTTGTTGGGATCGGACGCAAGTTCGAGCGCAGTCGCGGCACCGCGCTTGCTTTCGGCCGCCATCTGCTGCAGGCGTGCCGTGCGAGCCGAAACGATTGCCAGTTCGGACATGGCAAGTAACCCATTGGCGACAATGAGCAGGAAAATGACAACGATTTGGATAACGAGCACGGGGCGAGGTACCTTTCCTGGTGACTCCAAGTATCAATCAGGATTCGTCAGCGTACCAAGCTCCTCACGGGCATTTGCCTGAAACGTTTACTAATCCTCTCAAGTTTCAATCAAGAGCCGGGAGTGTACCAAGCACGATCAGGTGATGCCGGGCTCGCGACAACGCGACATAACAAAGTTCGCGCCATTGGTTCCATTTCGCCAAATGCTCAGGTTCGACCAGAATCACGATCTGGCTTTCGAGCCCCTTGAACGCATAGATGGAAGATGCCCGGATTTCATTGGGCCGGAGGTCCTCGGACCAGGAAATGCGGCAGCCTGCCAATGACGTTCCGTGCTGCACCAGGCTGGACTTTGCGCCTCTCGGTGTCAGAATGACGATATTGCGAGGATCGATCGACTCGGTGACTGTCAGCCGCTGAATCACCGAACCGAGTTTTCGGACCATCTCCTCTGGTTCCACGTCAAGAATTTCGGGGGGTCGACCCTCTGGGCCGCCAGCACGAGGTTTGGGTTCTCCATTGATATAGGTCGAGGTCAGGGCGTGGATATCCTTCGTGTTGCGCAGGTTGACATGTAACGGGAACGGCGGATTGCTGAACGGAACACCATCGTCGCGACCGTAAATGTCCTGCTGCAAATCGCGGAAGATGAAGAAGACGCCGCCCTCGGGATCGTGGAGCAGGTAGCTCAGTGAGGTCCACCAACTCTCGTCAAAGTCCTGACCCTCGTCCGCGATCACCGCATCGAACCGACGCTCGATCGAATCCAGCGCGTTCATCAAATGATTCGGAACTTCCGTTTCCCAGAAGTCGGACAAATCCTCCGGATTCGCCGGGAAGGCAATCGGACTGCCAGCTTCCTTGCACAATTCCACGGCGAGATCGTGATAGTGCGCGGTGTAAATGCGGTCCCGGGTTTCAGGTGGAAACTCGGCGACGTTCCGCTTGAGCCAGCGCGAAAGTCCCTTGTTGTAGCAGGTCAGCAGAACATCGAAACCCTGTTCCGCCAGCAGACGTGCCTTCTCCAGTGCCAGCATCGTCTTGCCCGATCCGGCACAGCCATCGATCACGGCACGAGTCTGATGCTGCAACATGTCCAGTGCCTGAAACTGGATATCCGAAAGCTGCTTGATCGCTACTTCGTTTGCAGCAATCTCGCTCATCAACGCAAGTTGAGTTACCTGCAGGGGTGGACGAAGTGCGTTGATTAGACTCCGCCGTTCCTCTCGCGCCAGCGGTTTCCGACCCTGATCGACACCATACAATCTCACGACAGCGGCTTGGACGTTGTTGAGATCTTCGCCACCAATCACATGCGTCTCAGGCATGTCAGGACCGAACTCGACGTTGCGGACCAGGCAATCAGGAAATGCCCAACCGCGAACAATCTCGATCTCGAGACTTCTCGTTTTCGGCAACTCTCGAATTTTGTCCCGCAAACGATAGGCGTTGTCACTGAGTTGTAGCGCAGGCGATCGCTTGAGTCGATTGATATGTCCATGCCGGGTCGTACTTGTCCAGATTTCAGTCGTTCGATCGAACGCGATCTGTCCACCCTTGACCTCGATCGCCAGGATTCCGAGCTCGGGGTGGATGATCACGAAATCTATTTCACCGGTGCGATCGCCCTTGCTCGAAGTACGAAGCAGGAATCCAACCTGATGGATCACCGTGAACTTTTCAGAGAGTCCTGATTGAAACGCATCGTAAAGAAGGTGCTCTGCACCACTCTCGACCGTGCGATCGAGCTGGGGTGGGATCATAACAGCCATGGATATGTCTTTCGTTTTCTGGTCGATGGGTCCGTGCGTTCCAGTTTATATGCAAAACCGTGTGTGCAGACAGGTTCAGCTCGCGCCGAACTGCTCCTATAACCGAATCCCGAGTGGTATAATCGGATATAGAAATGAGAACGAGACCTTCTCAGGAATCGTTCTCAACTGGAGGGTTCCCAATGCCGATCTGCGTGGTATACTTTCACGATGTTAACGAGACTCATTCTCAAGTAGAAGAGTAATGAGGGGAAGGCACACGACGTTGATCATGGATAGCAAACCCGGCAACCAGGCCAGTGCAATCGTCAGTGGACTCGGACCAGTCCGGAGTGCGTATCGCAACACTACGCAGCGCTCCGTCATCTTGACGGAGGTCGAGCAAGCCGAAGGTCATCTGACTGCCGGTGAAATTTTTGAGCGAGTGCGTCGGCGGTATCCAACCATTGCCTATGGCACGGTCTACCGCACCCTGCACCTGCTGGCCGAACACGAACTGATCCAGGAACTCACGTTTGCGGATCAGGCGAGTCGGTTCGACAAGCGGACAGATCGTCACGATCACGTCCACTGCGAAGGTTGCGGACTGATCGACGATGTCGATGTGCCGGTTGCATTGATGGCGACGCACGTTGCCGAAGAACAATCCGGATTCGAGATCACGAGTCACCACACGGTTTTCAACGGGCTCTGCAAATCCTGCAGGAAGGCCCTCGATGTAGAAATCGGCGGCTGAACAACGCGCCGCTACAGAAGCAAGCCATGATATGGAGGGCGAACGCAGTAACCATGACGGAATCATCCAACACACCGATGTTCGAAATCGAAAACCTGCACGCGTCGATTGAGGACAAGGAAATCCTCAAGGGAGTGAATCTGACGGTCAACGCCGGCGAGATTCACGCGATCATGGGTCCCAACGGATCCGGGAAAAGCACACTGGCCAACGTCCTGGCTGGTCACCCAACTTATGAAGTCACCGAAGGTACGGCCCGTTTCTGGGGTGAGGACATCACCGAACTCGAACCCAACGAACGAGCGCAAAAGGGGATCTTTCTCGCCTTCCAGTACCCGACCGTGATCCCGGGCGTCTCGATGGCGAACTTCCTGCGTATGGCCGTCGGCAATGTCCGCGCCGCCCGCGTCGAAGCCGGTGGCGGCGGAACCAAGCTGACCCCACGCGAGTTTCGGAGGGTCATGCGCGAGAAAATGGCCCTGCTGAAAATGGACGATTCGTTCGCGACTCGCTATCTGAACGAGGGATTCTCCGGCGGCGAGAAGAAGCGCGCCGAGATTCTGCAGATGGCGCTGCTCGAGCCTACGCTCGCCATCCTCGATGAAACCGATTCCGGACTCGATATCGATGCTCTCCGTGTTGTCTCCGAGGGTGTCAATGCACTGCAGGGACCACACATGTCGACGATCATGATCACGCACTATCAGCGATTGCTCGATTACATCAAGCCGGATTTCGTTCACATCATGATCGAGGGCCGGATCGTCCAGAGCGGCGGACCAGAACTCGCGATCGAACTCGAATCCAAGGGCTACGAGAAGCTGGTCGCCGAGTTCGCGACCGCCGTCTAGCAACCCCGAACGCCAACTGCCAAGTACTGCACCGTCCGGATCGCCAGCCCTGCTTCCACAATGGAAAAGGCTGAAAATCCTTCAGATACGGAGAAACACACATGGTTGCTCAGGTTGATATTGCTGATTATCAGTACGGTTTTCACGACGAAGAAGATTACGTTTTCAAATCGAAGCGAGGGCTGAGCCGCGCCGTTGTCGAGGAAATCTCGGCAATGAAGGGCGAGCCAGAATGGATGCTCGAGTTCCGACTCAAGTCTCTTGAGCACTTCTACAAACGCCCGATGCCAAACTGGGGCAGCGAGGCGATCAACGACATCGACTTCGACAACATCTTCTATTACATCAAGCCATCCGAGAAGCAGGGCAAAACCTGGGACGAGGTTCCGGCCTACATCAAGGAAACGTTCGAGAAGCTGGGTATCCCGGAAGCAGAACGAAAGTTCCTTGCCGGTGTTGGTGCGCAGTATGAATCCGAAGTGATCTATCACTCCCTGCGCGAGGATCTCGAGCAGCTGGGTGTGGTCTTCCTCGATATGGACGGTGCTGTCCGCGAGTATCCGGAACTGGTCAAGCAGTATTTCGGCACGATCATCCCATATGCCGATAACAAGTTCGCGGCGCTGAACTCAGCCGTCTGGTCCGGAGGTTCTTTCGTCTACGTGCCGGAAGGCGTCCGCGTCGAAGTTCCGCTGCAGGCATACTTCCGGATCAATGCCGAGAACATGGGTCAGTTCGAACGAACCCTGATCATCTGCGCTCCTGGCTCCTACGTGCACTATGTCGAAGGCTGCACCGCCCCGACCTACAGCACAGACAGCCTGCACTCGGCGGTCGTCGAGATTATCGTGCAGGAAGGCGCTCGCTGCCGCTATACGACCATCCAGAACTGGTCGAACAACGTCTACAACCTCGTCACCAAGCGCGCCGCAGCCTACAAGGATGCGACGATGGAATGGGTCGATGGCAATCTCGGCTCCAAGGTCACGATGAAGTACCCGGCCGTCTGGATGATGGAACCAGGTGCCCGTGGAGAAGTCCTCTCCGTTGCCTTCGCCGGCGACGGTCAGCATCAGGATGCCGGAGCCAAGATGGTGCACGCCGCACCGCACACCAGTTCGCAGATCACTTCAAAGTCGATCTCCAAGGGAACCGGCCGCTCCTCCTATCGCGGTCTGGTCAAGGTCCACAAGGGCGCCGAGCACGTGCGAAGCAGCGTCGTCTGCGATGCCTTGCTGCTCGACGAAACCAGCAAGACCGACACCTACCCATACATGGAGATCGAGGAAGAACGCGTATCGATCGGTCACGAAGCGACTGTTTCCAAGGTCAACGACGAGCAGATCTTCTATCTGCGAAGTCGTGGTCTGAGCGAAACCGAGGCGATGAGCATGATCGTCAACGGCTTCATCGAGCCGATCG
>JBBJOX010000137.1:0-7414 GCA_037724245.1 Thermomicrobiales bacterium
GGTCGAGTTTCTGGCACATTACTACGAACGGCATGGCACGCCGTTACGGGCCCGGTTGATGGGCAACATCCACACTGTCTCGAAACTCGCGGCACCGATCGCCCCGCTGGCCAACCTGGCGATGACAACGAGACTGGCGAGACCGGCGATGAGCCTGATGAAGGTCCACAGCGAGCGACGGCTTTCTCCATTCGTCCGGCGGACGTTCGTGCATCGCTGGAAAACGCATCGCAAGCACAATCCGGTACCGGCAAAGACACGTGGGCAGATCCTCTATTTCCACGACACATTTGCTACCTACAACTATCCGCGGATTGGCTTGGCGGCGGTCAAGCTGCTCGAGGCGGCGGGTTTCGAGGTACTGATCGAGGAACGACGGGCATGCTGCGGTCGGCCGATGCTCTCCAAGGGTCTGGTCGAATCGGCGCGCAAGGTGGCACGGAAGAATGTCGCGCTTCTGGCACCGTATGCGAAGAAGGGCATCCCGATCATCGGGACGGAGCCGAGCTGCATCCTGACGTTGCGCGACGAGTACAAGGATTTGCTGCCGAACGACGCCAATGTCCAGGTGGTTGCCGAGAACTCGTTCATGATCGACGAGTATCTGGCGAAGCTGGATGCGGAGGGTGAGCTTGGCATCAACTGGAAAACAAACAGCGGGCCGGAGGTTTTCTTCCACGGACATTGCCATCAGAAAGCGCTGATCGGGGTGGAACCATCGATGGCGATGCTGCATTCCGCCGGCTGTCGACCGACCGAATCGGGTGCCGGTTGTTGCGGTATGGCCGGATCGTTCGGGTACGAGAAGGAACACTACGATGTGTCGAAAAAGATCGGTGAGGAGCGACTGTTCCCGTCGATCGAGGCGACCTCGGTGGATGTTCAGGTGAGCGTAGCCGGGGTTTCGTGCCGGCAGCAGATCGAGCATTTCACAAGCCGATCGACTCGCCACATTGCCGAGATGCTGGCATCGCGAATCGACACCGACAAACCGTGGAAGGCGCCAACCCTGCCCGTGCCCGAGGATATCGAGCCGACCGAGGAAGTCGAAGTCTTCGCGAAGAGCCAATCGGACGGACCGGCATGAGCATCGGGACAACGTCCACGGTGCAGATTTCGCAGCTGGTTGCCCTGCTCGATTCGGCGTTCGATGGAGCCGACTGGGATTCACTCCTCGGGAACCTGCAAACCACGGTCGCCGAGGACTGGGAGTGGATCCCCGATGGTGGTTCGCGGTCGATCCGTGACATCGTGCGACATGTCGGCGGCAGCAAATTCATGTACGAGAACTCTGCATTCGGTGACGGTTCGCTGACGTGGGACCACCCACTTGTCAGCGGCGAGGCGTATACGAGGGATTTCGTCGATGCAGCGAAATGGCTGCGCGATGGTCACCACCGGCTCCGCGAGGTTGCCCTGGCCTTGACCGATGCCGATCTGACGCGCGAGGTGCTGATGAACTGGGGAGACCATGAATCGGCCTATTTCGTATTCTCGATTATGGCGCATCACGATGTGTATCACGCCGGGGAAATCAATCTCCTGCGGTCATTGCATCACCGCGACGACCGCTGGGCCCATGAGCGGGAGTGACGTTCGGCATCAGGCCAGACGCGAGTAACGGGATTGGATGATCGCGCTATGTCCGGTGAACCAGCATCGGAGGTTGTGGCGGGTGGCTTCATCGAGGCAATCCCTGATCGTGCTGTAGTCCGGCCGGGCCGTGAAACGGATTCGACATTCGGCGAGGGACGGATTGGTTTCGAGCATGGTGCAGAGTTGGATGAAGCATTCATGTTCGGCTGGTGCAGATGAGCGTGTGTGCAGATCGTTCATTGCTGGTGCCTGTGGCTCAGGAATCTGGTGCATCGCCGGTTGGCATCCGGGCACGTGTCACCGAAACGATACGTCTGTTCGTTCCGCAAAAAAGGATAGGGAATTCCACGTTAGGCACGCGTTGGAATCCGCTGATGCCTTGTAAGAATTTTGTCAGGAAGCGGGATCGTTGCCATCGTGAAGCATTGGCAGATCGAGTTTGACCGCAAGAAGTGACGTGTCGCGATTGCCCGGACGACCGAAGATGTCACAACGACGCGGACAACGGCGTCAGAGAATGGACTCGACTTCGGACAAGGATCTCCCAATGACAATCGACACGTTCCCGATAGCTTCACTGACCGACGCCGATCGTTGGCAGGCGATTCTCGAACGCGACAGCACGGCCGACGGACAGTTCATCATGTGCGTGCACACCACCGGCATCTACTGCCGACCTGCCTGCCCGGCGCGACGCCCGCTGCGCACCAATGTCCATTTCGTCGATTCACCAATGGCAGCCCGACGCGAGGGGTTCCGCCCATGCAAGCGCTGTCTGCCAGACGATGCACTGAGCCCGGCGGCCCGGCGAGTCGAGATCGTGGCGTCAATTTGCCGGAAGATCGACGCATCCGAGGAGTCACTTTCGCTGGACGATCTGGCGGCGGAAGCGGGGATGAGCCGCTTTCACTTCCACCGTGTGTTCCGGGAGGTGACCGGTGTCACGCCGAAAGCCTATGAGACGGCGTTGCGATCATCGCGGATGCGTACCGGGCTGGCATCCGGAACCACAGTGACCGAGGCGATCTACGATGCCGGGTTTGCATCCAACGGACGTTTCTATGCTTCCACGAACGAAACGCTTGGTATGACTCCGGGAACGTTTCGTCGGGGTGGCGCAGACATGACGATTCGGTGGGCCTTCGGAGAAAGCTCGCTGGGGAAGGTACTGGTGGCAGCGACCGATGTCGGGATCTGCTCGATCATGCTCGGCGACGATGTAGCGGCTTTGCAGGACGAGCTGGTTCAGCGGTTTCCCAGGGCGACAATGATCGATGGCGATGAGTATTTTGCCAGCACAGTAGCCGCTGCTGTCGGGTGCATCGAGGAACCGGGCCGCAGCGATCAACTTCCGCTGGATATACGCGGAACCGCCTTTCAGCAACGGGTTTGGCAGGCGTTGCGCGCAGTTCCTCGCGGTTCGACGGTCAGTTACGGCGAGCTGGCTGATCGGATCGGATCGCCCGGTGCGGCGCGTGCGGTGGCCAGTGCCTGCAGCCAGAACAAGATCGCGGTTGCGATTCCCTGTCACCGGGCCGTGGGCAAGGATGGCGCGCTGACCGGATATCGCTGGGGTATCGAGCGCAAGCGGGCACTGCTGCAGCGGGAATCCACGATCTGAATCCGGATCGAGTTCCAACGCAAGAAACGGGACGACTGACGTCGTCCCGTTTTCTATGGTGGGATTCAGAGCGATCACGATGATTGCTGTTCACCGGGGATTTCGATGGCCACCACGCTGATACCTCCGATTCGCATGCCCTTGCCCACAGCGTTCAATCGCCTGGCGTCGTCCAATCTGGCGGCACAATTGGCCGAACAGATTGCGCTGGCGGCGGCACCGATTATTGCGGTGATTGTGCTTGGTGCCGGTGCCGGTGAGACCGGATTGTTACAGGCGGCGCAGCGACTGCCGTTTCTGATGCTGGCGATTCCCGCGGGATTGCTGGCTGATCGTGCGTCACGAACGTCGCTGATGGCCTGGGCCGAAACGCTGCGTCTTGGGACATTGCTGTCCATCCTGCTCCTTGCTTATCTCGACGCCCTGACGATGCCCATCCTGGCGGTCCTCGGATTTCTTGGCGCGACGGGCACGGTTGCCTACAGTGTGGCAACACCGTCGCTGATTTCGGCTCTGGTATCGCGTGATCACCTGGCGGCGGCGAACGGACGGATAGAACTGGCTCGCAGTGCGGCGTTTGTCTCTGGCCCGGCGCTTTCCGGGTTACTGATTGGCTGGCTGGGGGCCAGTCCGACATTTGCGATTGCCACTGTTCTGTCGGGGACGGCCGCGCTGATGCTCTTCCGAATCGCCGAGCCTGTTCGCGACGCACCCCTGCAACGTCGTCCACTCGACGATCTGAAGGAAGGCTCGCGGTTCGTTCTGGGGCATCCGCTACTGCGGCCGATTCTGTTGACGGCCGTGTTCTTCAATCTGGCGTTCTTCGTGCTGCAGGGGGTGTATGTGGCCTATGCCCACGATCATCTCGGGTTTTCGGCGGCGCAGATCGGCATCACCTTGTCGCTGCAGGGGGCGGGGATGGTGATCGGGGCGCTGGTGTCGGGGCGAGTGATGGCCCGATGGTCGTTTGGCGTGGTGATCCGGATCGGTCCGTTCATGGGTTTGGCGGCATCGGCGATGATGCTGGCGACCTGGTGGATCGACTCGTTGGTGTTGACCGGGGCGAGCTTTCTGGTGATTGGTGTGGGGCCGATGATCTGGACGATCAGTTCGACGACGCTACGTCAGGTGGTGACGCCGGATCGGATGCTGGGTCGGGTTTCGGCGCTGATTGCAACAGCGACGGCAGGAGCGACCCCGGTCGGCGCGGCAATTGGCGCGCTGATCGGAAGTCAGGTGTCGCTCCTGGCCTGTCTGGTGGTGGCGCTGGCCGGGTTCGGCGTTCAGGCGACGATCATCGCGACGTCGGCAGCGTCGCGACTGGAATCGATCGCGGATGCGGGGTGATTCACGAATGCTGCGGGTGAAAACTGGGTAGCCACTCCTTCACCCGCAATCACCCTAGTAATCAACGATATCGGCGAGGATCATTGGTTGGCTGATTGCCGCGCCAAATCCATTGGTACCTTCGAATGTTCTCGCGCCAGTGCCGTACACCACGATCCAGGTGCCTTCATAGACACCGATCAGATCACCGTAGTACGCGACCACGACGGGTTCTATGTCACCGGTTGGTGTAGTGACCCAGATCTGGATGCCGGTGAATCCTTCTTCGGCATCGATCGTGAATACTTCGCCTTCGAGAGCAATCTTTTCGCCCTCGAACGTGTGGGGACGTATGGCAAGATCCCGGACGTCAATCCATTGATAGTTGGCTCGCAATTCTTCGGCTGTTGGTGGTGCCGGTGTTGGGGGATTGACCCAGGTACCACGAGCATCCTTACAGGTAGCCCAGAGTCCAGTCTTCTCCTTCTTTGCACGATCAGTCAGCGATTCCAGCCAAGGTCGGAATACACCACTATCGTTGGCAACGTGCCCACCCAACCCGCTGGTGACCAACGATGCCTGCAATGGAACAAGTTGGCCAGCGGTGGCATCCCAGTACCAGTCGAGTTGACCGTTGGTTTCCACCCAAACTGTCCCACCTGTCATTTCCTGAATCGCGGTTGCTGATTCCGCACCGTAACACTCGTCGACAGACGGCACCTCCACTGCATTCAGTTCCGCGTTGGCAACAATGGTTTGCGAAACAGCCCAGGTTGGCACGTCTTCAAGGTCGGCGACGGTGATCTTGCTCTTGATGATGAATTCGAGTGGGAGCTCCTGATCACCGAACACGAGCGATCCGGCTTCCTCTGAATCACTGATACCCGAGAACACGAGCGCGATCCGTTGTGTCTCGTCCTCCGTCAGCCCAATTGAGCCGGCTATATCAAGCTCTACGAACTTGAGTTTTCGATGAACATCAGCAGTTTGGCCGGCGTCAACTTTTCCAGTTGTCGAGTCTGCAATTTTGAAATCACTGACTTCGAGCGTTTCCACTGATGTTCCAATATTGGCGACATCCGCGATGATGACAAACTGGGAGCCATCGCCTTTGGATAATCCAATTGAGGAATCTTCGTCGATAAGTGAAGCTTGATGAGCGATGATCCGCCAGTTGCCGGACACGAACCCTGCGGACTCTGGATCGGCGGCCACAGCCACACGAACTGAACCGGGAATACCAGCGATTATCGAAAACAGGAAGAAAAAAGCCAATACGAAGCGAAGCCTCTGCATGATAAGGAACTCCAGATGTATGTGCAGTCTCTGCACCACGAGAGACGGTGGACACACGATGCAAGGAAGACAAAGCTGCGCCCGTCGACAGGGCGTTCCCACGTGCTTCATTGGCATTTGATTGTGATGTCACTTGACCCGTTCGAAGAGTAGCACACCCGTTCGGCGTCGGCAAGGGTTCACGTAGCCCGAGTGCGAGGCGATAGTTCGGCAGGGGTGGCGCCAGGGCAATTCGTCGTGCCCACATCGTTATTGGCTTTCGAGTCGTGATGTCATCCGGCATGGGCTAACACGTGGGTTGGCCGCTACGGAAGTGAGGGAGTTATGGTCAGCTCAGGATGCGTTCGCGGAGGGAGAGGGCGACGGCGGCGGCGCGGGAGTTGACGGTCAACTTGGCCAACACATTGGAGACATGGCTGCCCACGGTGCGGACACTGATGTACAGCTCTTCTGCGATTTCCCGGTCGGAACGCCCGGCGCCGAGCAACCGAAGGACATCGAGTTCGCGCTGGGTCAGGCGATACGCTCCAGCGATCACCGTGTTGGCAGTAGGCGGATGTCGTTCCCGCAGATCGCTGGCCAGCCAGGTCCGGGCACTCGATTGAGCGAGGTGCTCCATCTGCGACAAGGTCAACTGGCGACCTTCCTCCCGCAATTCTTTCCAGATCGACTCGCCGAGTCCGCGTTGTCCATGGCTGACAGCGGTGCTGAATCGATCCTGTTCCTGCGCCTGAACCGGTGAATTGATGCGAGCGCGCAGGGTGGTGGCGGCTCCGATCATCTGCGCCGACTGTGCATATTCGCCGATTTTCGATGCGACGAGCGCCAACGCTTCGAGGATTTCGGCATACCCGGCGAGATCTCCGATTTCGATGTAGTAGGCGAATCCATCGAGAAAGGCGCGAATGGCGCGCTCCATCTGGCCCAGCTGGGTACCAACGTGGCCGACATTGGTGTGCGACCAGGCGATGCCACGGCGATCTCCACTTTCGGTATAGCGATGCAAGGCGATTTCGTGGGATGCCCGCGCCTTTTCCAGTTGCCCCATCGCCTGGAAGAGGTTCCCCAGATTGGTGCTGGCGAGGGCGAGGCCACGCCGATAGCCGATCCGATCATAGACCTCCACGGCGGCTTCGTATCTGGCCTGCGCCTCATCATGATCGGAAAAGGCGACGGCTACTCCGCCGAGCCCGAGCAAGGCATCGCCGAGGACAAGACTGTCGCCGATAGTTCGTCCGATGTGCTCCGCCTGAAGGTGACGTTCGCGAGCCTGATCGGCCCGACCCTGCATGTTGGCGAGGAATCCGGCGCCATTGAGTGCGGCTCCGCGAAGTTCGTCCGGGCCGGTGGCGTTTTCCAGGGCGCGATCGATCATGTCGCGCATTTCCTGCAGATAGCCGCGGATATAGCCGAATTCCCAGAGTGCAGTTGCCAGTTTCAGCGCATCGTCGGTTGGCTGGCGGGTCATGAACCGGGTGAAGGTAGACCGGAAATCGGCGTGCAGATTCTCGAGACGATTGAGCCAATCCATCTGGTTACGACCGGTCAGGTTTGGGGCGGCATCTTCGGCGATGG
>JBBJOX010000138.1:0-4592 GCA_037724245.1 Thermomicrobiales bacterium
CCAAGGAGGAGCGCGAGGAGCTCGGCACCGGCACTCCGGCCGGGGATGCCGCTACATTCACCTCGGCAACATCAACATGTGTACTCATCAGTCGCCCCCTAGTTCCCGCGAACTCGTGGATCGAGTCGAACGTAGATCAGATCGGCAATCAGGTTTGCCACCAGCACCGAGAATGTCAGCATCAGAAACAACCCCTGCATCAACGGATAGTCCAATGCATTGACCGCTGAAATCAGCTGGTACCCAAGACCCGGATAGGCAAACACGATCTCCGTCAACAAGGCACCAGTCAGCACGAATCCGAGACTCATCCCAAACGCCGTCACATTCGGCAGCAAGGCGTTTCGCGCCGCGTAGTGAAACATCACGCGCCGCTGACCCAAACCCTTCGCTTCGGCCATCGTCACGTAATCTTCGGAAAGCGTCGAAATCATCGCGTTCCGCATCCCCAGTACCCAGCCGCCGATCGAAACCAGAATGATCGACATCGCTGGCAGGAAGAGATGCAGCCCCACACTACGGAAGAACTCGAACGAAAATGCCGGCGACAGATTGTCGTCGTAAGCGTGGCTGAGCGGGAACCAGCCCCATTCGAAACTTAGGAAGAAGACGGCCAGACTCGCCAGCCAGAAATACGGGAACGACCCTACGAAAATCAGCAGTGGCGGCATTACCGAATCGACCAGTCCACCACGCCGCCATGCCCCGACAATCCCCAGCACATTGCCGATCAGAAAACTCAGGATCGTCGCTGTCAATCCCAGCAGAATCGTCCAGCTGAACGCCTGACCCACTACCGTTGTCACCGGAGCCGGGAATTGCGACAGCGAAATACCAAACTCACCGCTAAAGATATTTCTTATGTAATACAAATACTGCATGATCAGAGGTTCGTCTGAAATACCGTAGGCCTGCTGGATCGCGTCAATGGTCTCCGGACGCACCCGACCCTGCATCCGCGCCACCAGGGCACTTCCGGGATCTCCCGGCATCATTCTCGGCAAGAAGAAATTCAGCGTAATGGAAACCCACGCCGCTATCGCGTAAAAGCCCAGTCTGCGTAATATGTAGCTCATTGGCCCTGCTCCGCGAACATCGTCGAACACCCGCCACCGGACCGCCCCGAATTCCAGGGCGGTCCCGTGTCGTCACATCGACGAAATACTAGACAGTTTTCGTCGTCAACGCAGTCAGAACCAGACCACGCTCTCCCGCATATGGCGAGAGAATCGCGTACGGATTCTCTTCGTTCGGGAAGCCATCGAAGCGAGCAGTCGAGAACTCACCCCACTGTGGGCCAGGGAACAATGGAATCGCCGGCGCATTGGCGGCGTAAATCGCCTGCAGCTGCTTGCCGAGTTCCATCTGCTCCGCCTGGTCCGAGGTCGTCGCGAAGGCAGCCAGAGCTGCATCGGCTTCTTCCGACTTGAACCGGTGCCAGTTCTCGTTCGACGTTGTGCCAACGGCGTTCCACGTCGCCGTGGCCATCATGCCGCGATAGAAGTTGTACGGCGTGCTGCCACCACTCGACCAACCGATCGACATCGTGAAGTCACCGTTGTTGACCTTCTCCAGCCAGGTGCTGAAGTCATACGGACGCACCGTCACCTGAATCCCGATGTCGGCCAGATTCTGCGCCATGATGTCGCAGGATTGCACCCAGTCCGACCAACCGGTCACGACGTTCAACTCGTACGTCAGCGTCGAACCGTCGGCGTTCTTGCGGAAATTGCCGTCCATCGTCAAACCGGCGGCATCGAGCATTGCGTTGGCACCGGCTACATCCAGCTTCACCCAAGGCGCATCGACACTCGCCTGATCCTTCCAGTTCGTGTACGCGTCGGAGAGCCCGGTTGCGTCGGCCGGATGCGTGTAGTCGTACATCGCAATCGAGACAACCTGATCCCTGTCGATCGCCATCGATATTGCTTTGCGCACGTCCGCATTATCGAACGGCGCCATTGATGTGTTCAGAAAGAGGTGAACCGTCGCGCCGGTGGCCGGGAACCAGTAGTTGTAGGCTTCCGGATTCTCGGAAATGAAGGTGTTCTCGATATCCGGGATGAAGTTACCAGCCCAATCGACATCGCCATTCAGCAGAGCAAGAATCGCTGCATCATTATCGGGATAGGCCGGGAAGCGCAAACCGTTGATCCCGATCTTCTCTGCCTGCCAGTAATTTGGATTCTTGTGGAGCTCCCAGATCTGTGTTTCGAAGCGGGCAACCTCGGTGAACGGGCCAGTCCCGATCGGAGTCTCGTTCGTAAACAACACTGGATCAGCAACCTGCGACCACTGATGCTGCGGCACGATTACCTGGCTCGCAACATCGTACAGCGCGATCGTGTTCACTTCGCTGAATGTGAAGACCACCGTATTCCCGGATGCTGCCGGTGAAGCTGCAGGCGATGCGACCGGCGACGCAGCAGGCGAACCTTCGGGAGTTGCTCCGCCAACCTGCACCGAGGCCAGGATCGGTGCCACAACCCGGGCTCCACCTGCTGCCAACGCCGCATTCTCGAGGTAGGCATTGAACGTGTAAACCACGTCATTGGCCGTGAACGGCGTGCCGTCCGACCACAAAATCCCATCCCGAATCGTGAATGTCAGCTGCAGATTGTCGGCACTCCAGGCCCAGTCTGTCGCCAGTCAAGGAACGAGCTCGCCGGTCAACGTGTTGTAAATCGCCATGCTCTCGAAGATGCCGTTGGCCGTGAACGTACGCGAGCCAGGAACGAGAGGATTGAAATTTTTCGTCCATGTTGCCTGCTGCTCATCCGACACCGTCACCAAACCAGCTGCATCCGCCTGAAGGTAGGACGGCGCAGCTGCCGCAACCGTTGAGCTGAGCCCACCGGACGCAGCCAACATGCTCAGGGTCGACGCAGAAATACCGGCCGCGGAGGCGCGCTTGAGCACTGCCCGTCGATTCATCTTGCCAAAGTGATAGCTGTCGATGTACCCATCTTTGATCTCTTCGGTCACGGTGTTCACTCCTTGTGGAAACTGGAAAGCGTTCATGGATTCAGACCCGTCGTGCTCCACCTGTCAGGCAGAGAACGTGCACATCACCGTCCTTCCCAGGGGAGATCCCCGAGCTCGAACTCGTTCCTTCATTGGACATACTCGAAAGCTGGCGCCGGTGAAGTCGTCGTCAAGTGCCCGGCCAGCGCAGCCTGCGGCAACGTGATGATGTCCGGTGCCGAGCAACCGCAGGACGTGCGAATGATCAATCGCGTCGGCAGCATCCGTTGCAGTGGTCGCGATTGCGACGACTCCTGTTGTTCCAGCAACATCTCGATCGCTGTCGCGGCTACCAGATCGATCGGTTGTTCGATCGTCGAAAGCCCAAGCTGGGTCGTTCGTTCACGATCGATATCGTCGAATCCCATGACATTGACGTCTTCCGGAACCCGCAACCCGCGGGACCGAATCGCCTGAATTACCCCGATCGCCATCGAATCGCTGGCCGCGAAAAACGCATCCGGAGGCTCGGGGCTGTCCAGAAGCTCAAGCGCCATCCGGAACGCCGTCTGCTGACTCCAGTCTGCGTGTCGGATTGGCACCCGCTCCTCGTCGAATCCCAGCGCCCGCAACGCATCCTGGAATCCGGCCCGGCGGTCGTTCGCCGCCACCATCGTGTCCGGACCAGCAATCATCGCCGGGCGGGTCCGACCATGCTCCAGCAGATGCGTTACCGCGTGACGCGACGCTGCCCGGTTATCGACATCGACGAAGTTCGCGCGTGTCTGTACGTCCCGCCCTATGATCACGTAGGGAAACTGTTCCTCGGTTAGGCGATCCACAAGAATGTCATCGACGAAACTCGAAGAAATCACGATTCCATCGAGATGGTGTCCCTGGATCGTCCGCCGTACCACGCGGTCGACTGCCTCGGCATTATTCGATTGCTCCATCATCAGCATGAAACTGAGATCGAGAGCAGTACTCGCTCGCAGGCAACCCTGAATCAACCGCGCAAACCAGGAATCGACGAAGATCGACTCGACCTCCTGCGGAATCAGTAATCCAACAATCCGGGTCCGTCGCGTTGCCAGGCTCCGCGCCGCCGCATTCGGGTGGTAGTTCGATCGATCGATGATCTCGCGGACACGTGCCCGCACGTCATTACTGACCCGCGCATCGTTGTTGACAACGCGCGAAACCGTCGACCGCGAAACCCCCGCCAATTTGGCGATGTCCTCGAGATTCATCGTGAGGTGAAACCTTCGCACCACGCGACCAGCATCGTTAGACTCCTTTGGTCGACAGAAATCGACCTGACCGGAACGGCTGCCTGGAAACATTCATAAAAAGTTGTGGGAGCGCTCCCACGGGAATGACCGAAGCGTAAACTGTCTCTTAACTTCCTGTCAACATTCCCGGATCACCACCATCGCACGATTGCAAGGGCGTCCCTTGAAAGGGACCGGCACTCTCCTGCCTACTAACTACCAACCAACTTTCCATCTCCGGACTGTAGGGTCGTCCCTTGTCGGCGATCGACTTTCTCCCGCCCACGAACTTCCAACCAGCTCTTCATCCCAAACTGTAGGGTCGTCCCTTGTGGACGATCGCGACCAATCCTCCCC
>JBBJOX010000138.1:4602-7358 GCA_037724245.1 Thermomicrobiales bacterium
AAAATTCCGACCTGAACCACCGTTCCCGCTGCGCAAACCATTCGACTGGTAGATCGTCCTTTTGCAACGCACTCAAATGCAGGTAACGCAAAAAAGGACCGGATTTGGCCTCTCAGCCAAACCCGGTCCTGCTCATCGTGTCGGAAAACGGTTAGACCGTCCTTGAGAATCAGATCATGATCGCGATACGAGGATTAGTCATCTTCCCCGTCATCGTCGCCACCATCATCGTCGCCCCCGTCGTCATCTCCGTCATCGTCGCCGCCGAAACCATCGTCGCCACCGGAGCTATCGTCGCCACCGGAGCTATCATCGCCACCGGAGCTATCATCGCCACCGGAACCACCGTCGCCACCGGAACCATCGTCGAAGTCGTCATCATTGCCGTCATCGCCGTTGCCACCATCGTCGAAGTCGTCGTCAGTTCCATCGTCGTTGAAATCATCATCGTCGTCGTCACTGAAATCGTCGTTAGAAGTTCCGTCGTCGGTTCCGGTGCCTGTACCGTCGTCGTTGCCGTTATCGTCATCGTCGCCGCATGAGTAGGCAATCGTGTCTCCGGACAACGTGCGAACCCGACTCGTGATCACCGAACAGGCGACGTCATCATCGATCGTGGTAACGAACTCGAACTGGCTGATATCGCCAGAACTGGTGACATAGGTCGACGTTGTGTCGTCGGTGCAATCGACAACAACATCCATCTCGTCGGATGTACAGGTGCTTTCGCCCCCGTCTCCGTCGAGAAAATCCTTGCCTTCGCCGCCATTGAGCTGATTGACGTCTGCATCGCCGTGGAGAACGTCGTTATCGTCGCCACCGCTCAGCTGGTCGTCGCCATCATCGCCGATTAGCAGATCGTCTCCGGCGTCGCCCTGCAACGTGTCGGTTCCATCTTGACCGTCGATCGCATCATGGTTGTCGCCACCGCTAATCAGATCGTCGCCAACGCCACCCAGAATCGCGTCCTCGCCGGCATCGCCGCAAATGACGTCGTTGCCACCCAGTCCATCGATAATGTCGTCATCGCCAGAGCCCAGAATGACGTCGTCACCATCGGTGCCAACAATCACGCCGCTGCCAGTGATCGTTGCCTTCAGCCCGAGACACGAATCATCGTCCTGTGCCGCCGAAACGGAACTGAACGCCAGACCGGAGATACTTGCCACAGCAAGGACAAACGCAAAAATCCAGGAAGCCGGTGCCAGAAGGCGCGTTCGGTTGTGTTTCGCTACGTTCAATTCAGATCTCCATCGGGTGTTGGGGATGCCCCCGTCTACATCGATTCGCAATCAGAAGCCGGGTTGCGACGTCGTCACGTCTCGAGGCTTCCCGCCGAACAACAACGGTGTCGCTCGATGAGGTAAACGAGCATCTGCCAAAATGATTACACCCGAACGCTACATTTCTGAATCGGTCGCTCCTCGCCCGATGTTCAGACGTCGGGATTCGAAACATCCTCTTCCTGCTCATCTTCAGAAAGATCGTCGTCCACGATCTCGTCGTCATCACCGACCACGTCGTCTCCAGTCGAGTCCTCGTCGCCTCCGTCGTCCCGAGCGTCATCCGTGCCCAAAGTTGAATCGTCCTCAGTGTTCTCGCCATTATCATTCGTCAGATCGTCCGCCTTGTTCGGCTCCGGTGTTGCGCCCTGTCCACAGTCGTACGCGAAAGCCGAACCGCCGGACGTTTGAAGAACATCACCAATCAGGCGGCAGGCTTCGTTGCGGTCACTCCCCTCGAATTCACCAGACGTGGCATAAGGAAAGAATTCGCCCGTCGCCACATCAACACATGCAATTAACCGATCATCGTCGCTCAGTTCGCAAGTGCTCAACTGCCCCCCGCCGTTCAGCCAATCGCTGCCATTTCCGCCTGACAGGGTGTTGACGCCGGTATCACCGTGCATCACATCGTTACCATCGCCTCCATCGAGAACATCGTCGCCGACCGATCCCAGCAGCAGGTCGTCACCTTCGTCACCGATGATTTCATCGTTGCCGTCCTGACCGTCGATCGCATCGTTGCCAGATCCACCGGCGATCAGATCATCATTGGCTCCACCCAGCAGAACATCGTCGCCCACGCCGCCGCAAATCAGGTCGTTGCCGCCGCCACCGTCGACGATATCCACGCCATCAGATCCCGCGATCACATCGTCGCCATCAGTACCGGAAATCACTCCGGAACCGGAAATCGTCGGCGCCTGTCCGAAACACTCGCTCGGAATCGGTGTTGCGCCGACAGATGCCGCGAACCCGCCGTTCATAAACAGTGCAGCAACGAACGCCAGCCAGAGCGACATGATCCACTGGGCCGACCGTGTTGATGCCTCACAGGAAATCGACATATCTCATCCTCAACCTATCGCACTCGTTCGCAACATCGAAATCTGAATTCAGAGTATCGCGAACCGGCACTTCCATGTCGTTGTTCCGACGGCCGACCGATCCGAAACAGCGGCCAACTCCACGCCCTGCCCGGACTTCACCGTGCCCGGCACGCATCCCAACTGATCGGTGATACTTGCCGGAACAAGTCGACACTGTATTGCGCGCAACAATGTGTAATCAATTCCCGATTGAGACGTTCACTATTGGTAGCACGATGTGCAGGGAGGATTTCAGTACGTGGAACTTCCCGGACGTTGGCGCAGGCGAAAGAAATCATCGTCCGGTCCCACTTTGTCCACGATGGTCGATGAGGAACTGGCAGGAATGGTGCCAGCCGATCCGGCTGCTTTCGCTGAAATCTAC
>JBBJOX010000139.1:0-7302 GCA_037724245.1 Thermomicrobiales bacterium
TCGGCATCTTCGGGTCGATCACGTGTGGACGACCTACTGAGTTCGGCTGGGTGCCCTATTCTTGAGGACATGATCGTGGGGTACCGGAATTGGGCCGACTCTGGATGTTTGCGATTGGAAGCGTGTTGTCATCGGACTGTTCAATAGTGCCAGACGATTTTTGGACATAATGTGACATCCCAGATTTTGCCAGCTCCGGATATGGAGAATCCGCCGGGGTATCTCGAATTGCTGCGGAGGACGGGCGTTGCCTCGTTTGCCGTTCCCGGAGTGATCGGGCGGTTTTCGCTGGCGACACGGTCGTTCACGGCGGCGTTGCTGTTGCAGGAAGTGACTGGATCGTACGGCGATGCCGGGTTGGTCGGTGGCTGCATCACGCTGGTCGCGGCAGTCGTGGCACCCCGTCTCAACCGGATTGCCGCGGCGCACGGCACGAAGCTGCTGATGATCGGTACGCTTTCGCTCCATCTTCTGGCCGGGGCCGGACTGATTTACGCTGCCTATCAGAATGCGTCGCTGTTGGTGCTGCTGCTGATGGCCTCGTTGCTCGGAATCTCGGCTGTCTCGTTTGGCGCGATTTCGCGGGCGGCGTGGACTCGTGTAGTGTCGCGCGGGCCGGAACTGGATCGGGCGTTTGCCTTCGAGGCGATTGCCGAGGATTTTGCCTTTATCGTGGCACCGGGTGCAGCGATTCCGTTGACGCTGGCCGTGCATCCGACGGCTGGATTGCTGGCATCGCTGGCGTTGACCGCGATTGCGTCGGTGTTGCTGTACCGGTTGCCCGATCGGCTGATCCGGAACGACGCCGACGGCACGGTCGATGAGGATCGGGCGCGGCGGCGTGGATCTGTCTTTTCGGTTCTGCCATTGCGGATTCTGCTGTCTTCGCTGTTCTTCTTCGGGGTGGTGTTTGGCGCGATCGAGCTGATGCTGGTGGCATTTGCCAGGGAAATCGATCAGGAATCAATCGCAACGATTCTGCTGGTGATGATCGCGATCGGGAGTTGTACCGGAGGTATTACGTATGGGGCGATTCGCTGGAAGCTTCCATTAACGCAGCGTTTGATGCGCCTTGGGTTTGCCTTCGCCGTGACGCTGGTGCCGATCATCTTCGCGACCAATGCGTGGACGATGGGTGCCGCCGCGTTGCTCTGCGGGTTCTGCATTTCTCCGGCGATCATTTCGGTGATGACGCTGAATGAGCGGATTACGCCACCTCATCTCGTGACCGAGAGTTTTGCCTGGATCAGTTCCTCGATTTCGGTAGGCGCTGCCGTCGGTATCTTTGGTGGTGGCTGGCTGATCGATCATTACGAGGCCAATGGTGCCCAGTTGCTGGTTGTCGCTTCCGGATTCACCTCGACCCTGATCGTAATTCTCTTCCGCAAGGTGCTCGATCCACCAATCGAAACCACGGCCGACTGATCGGCCAAATGCTGTGCGATAATGCGGAAAATGACGTCTGAATTCACTGCCTCAGCCAACGGTTGAGCATCGTTGCACGTCCTGCAGGAGCATCGGTACCATGGCTTTCGACCAGATTTTCGACATCGCATTTTTCGAGGGGGAGTTCATTCCCTTTTCCGAGGCCAAGGTCAGTATCGGCACGCACGCCTTGCAGTACGGGACCGGTGCCTTTGCCGGAGTTCGCGGGTATATGGCCGACGATGGCGTGACGATCAATATCTTCCGGCTCAAGGAACATGCCGGTCGATTGTTGCGCTCGGCCAAATTGCTGCGAATGGAACTTCCCTACGATGTCGACGCTGTGGCTGCCAACATCATCGAACTGGCTCGGCGCAATGAACCTGAGGGCGATATCTACTTTCGTCCGTTCGTGTACAAGGCATCGGTTCAGTTGACTCCCCGATTGAAGGGGCTGCATGATGAGCTGGCGATTTACATGATGCCGATGGGGAATTATCTCGACATCACGCGCGGCCAGAAGGTGCATGTTTCTTCGTGGACGCGGATCGACGACAACTCGATTCCGAGTCGCGGCAAGATCACCGGGTCCTACATCAATTCCTCGCTGGCCAAGGACGAGGCTGAGGAAAAAGGTGCCGACGAGGCGATCATGCTGAATCATCAGGGGAAAGTTGCCGAGGGAAGTTCCGCCAATCTGTTCATGGTTCGCGATGGGGTGCTGGTAACACCGCCGGTCAATGGAGATGTGCTGGAAGGGATCACGCGCCGATCGCTGCTGGAACTGGCGGCCGAGCTGGAGATTCCGATCGAGCAACGGCAGATCGATCGGTCAGAACTCTATCTGGCGGAGGAGCTGTTCTTCTGCGGAACCGGGGTTCAGATCGCGCCGATCGAATCGGTCGACGGTCGGCTGATTGGCGAAACCGGAAACTGGCCGGTATCGCGGCGGATTGGTGAGGTTTTCTTCGATATCGTGCGCGGACGCAACCCGCGCTATAGCCACTGGCTGACCCCCGTGCCTGTCACACAACCGGTTGCCCAACGCTGAGGCGGGAGCAGACGCTTGCGAGGGTTGGATCTGACGGGGTTGGATGTCGGCTGCCGGAGCCTGAGGGGCAAGGATGATGCGTCGATTCCTTCGGCTGGTGATTGTGTTGCTGATGCTTGCGACGCTGCAGATTTCTGCTCTGCAGCTCCCTGCGCTGGCGCAACCCGACGACCTTGACTGCGACGACTTCACGAATCAGGATGCGGCGCAAATCGTCCTCGACGCCGATGATTCGTACGCCGATGCCCTGGACGAGGACGGAGATGGCGAAGCCTGTCCTGATCTTCCGCCACGCGACGATGATTCCGAAGTTGAATTCGAACTGACTCTCGGATATCCGCGAGTGACGTTCGAGGAGGAGTTCGGTGAAGCAACTGATGTCGACGATGCGGAGGAGTAAGCGGTTAGCGATGTCTACGGCGACGTCCCGGGGTTCGGTTCGGTCAGCATCTACTGGGATGAGGACTTTGCAGCGCACATCGTGGTCGAGCTCGGGGACGAACTCGCCAGGGATGATGCCTATGACACCGCGCTGCAGTTCCTGCCCGATTCAGCGGAGCTCGATGCTGAGGGTGAGGAACTGGAAGCTGGCGAACTGCTCTTCACCGGTTCCGCCGCCGAACTCGACGTTGTGTTCGATACCGAAATCTACGAAGCGTATGAGGTCGGAACATTCCTTACGCTCTTCTCGTCTACGTCGGAATTAAGCCAGGAGGATATCGACCGCCTGGTCGAGATTCTGGAGAGTTGGGACACTGTGTCCGATCTGCCAGATGAGCTGACGGTTCCCGATGGATATGAGTGTAGCCAGACCACCTTCCAGGATGTCACTGAGGCGCTCGAAGGTGTGTCCGCTGAGTTCTTGGTCTCCAAGGATGTCGATGTCGACGCAATCACCGACTTGCTGACCGAGGCGGAAGGGCACCTGGTCGACCTCGACGAGCTTTTGACTGCCGAGGGTTTCTGATGTTTCGTATGACGGCAGGCCTGACTAACTCAGCAGGATGTCAGGTGAGCTCACGGGCGGCGATGTCGGTGCGGAATTGCATACCGTCGAAGGTGATGCGGGCGGCGCGGTCGTAGGCGATCGATCGGGCCTCTGCGAGATCGGCGCCGGTGCCGACGACGGTCATCACGCGACCACCGGCTGTGACGAGATGGTCAGGTGCTCTGGTTTCGGTTCCGGCGTGAAAGACAATCGATACGTCATCGAAGCTGACAAGATCGTCGGGTAATCCGGAGATTGGAAGGCCCTTGGGATAGATACCGGGATAGCCGCCCGAGGCGAGTGCAATGCCTACCGCTGATCCGTGGAATGCTGGCGGCGCAACCGATCCCAGAGTCCCGGTAGCGACACCGTTCAGGAGCGCGGCGAGATCGCTGGCGAGACATGGCAGGATGACCTGCGTTTCGGGATCGCCAAAGCGGGCGTTGAACTCGATGACCTTGACACCGCTGGCAGTTACGATCAAACCGGCGTAGAGCACGCCGCGCATTGTGGCGCCTCTGGTTTCCATCCCGGCGAGCGTCGGTTCGAGAATTGTTGTTCGAATTGCCTGCAACATGTCCTCGGTGACGAACGGTACGGGGGTATAGACTCCCATGCCGCCGGTGTTGGGACCGATATCGCCGTCGCCGACCCGCTTGTAGTCGCAGGCCGGTCACAAGGGGTAGATCGTGTCGCCATCGGTCAGGCAGAGCAGGGAAATTTCGGTGCCGGTCAGGAATTCCTCGACGACGATTGTTGTTCCGGCAGCACCGAACGCGGCACCGGACAGAAAGTCCTCGGCGACCGGAATTGCGGCGGCAGCTGATTCGGCAATGACCACGCCCTTGCCAGCCGCCAAACCATCGGCCTTGATCACGACCGCGCCATCGCCGGCGAGGTCTGAAATGGCATCGCGCGCGTCATCGATCGTGGTCACTGTTCGAGATCGGGATGTCGGGATACCGTCCTCGTGCATCAGGGTTTTTGTCCATGATTTGCTGCCTTCGATTTGGGCGGCAGCACGGGACGGCCCGGCAACAGGAACACCGAGTTCGGTGATCAGATCGGCGAGCCCGGCGACGAGCGGATCTTCCGGGCCGATCACGACCAGATCCGGTGTGCGCTGGCGGATCAGCGCGATGATGCCGTCGAAATCCATAACGCCGATCGGGACACATTCGGCATGGACAGCGATTCCCGGATTCCCGGGTGCGGAGATGATCTCATCGACCAGCGGGCTTTGCGCCAGTTTCCAGACGACTGCGTGTTCCCGGCCACCACCACCGATGACGACGATTTTCATACCCACACGTCACTCCGCTTCTGTATCTGCTCGTCCGACGGCCATCGCCGGATCGTGGTGAGCAGGCCTGTATCCCGGTTCTGACGCACGTTCCCGCTGGCTTCAAGGCACGCAAAGTCTGGATCGTCCCCGTATACTCGTGGTGCCAGATCGCGAGGATTGTTCATTGCGTCCGGCACCATGATGTGTTCGTCATTCGAAATGCGCTCTATTGCCATTGAAAGGTTGTTGCATGTCGCTCGATTTGTCACCTGCTGATACACGGGTATTTCTTTTCCACTCTCCTCGGGCCGAGGATAACGCGGGTGGTGCGCTGGATGCAGTCAATTCCTGGTTGGGCAAGGATCGATCTGCTTCGCAGTACGCTAATCTGCGGGTCAAGGACATCACCGTCTCGCCAGATGGCAAGGGCGGGGTCTACACCACCATTACCTGCACGCTCGGTCGGCTGAGCACGGGTGCGGTGCACACAGGCCCGCGGGATCAGGTGTCTGAAGAAAACGCCTGATCGAACACGACGACGGGGTGGATCGATTGTATCAATCCACCCCGTTTCTGCGTCATTTTGACGATCCCTCGTTAACCTTGCTGATTTACCGGTGGTGTCAGATCTTCTGTTTCCGCAGTTTCCTGCACTCCAAAGAAGAAGCCGTCCATTTCCTTGCGCATCAGCTTCCGGGTTTCCGGATCGGCAGGATTCAACGCATAGTGATTGATCAGGATCGTCATGTGTGGCATCCAGAGGTCGTACCCCTCGGCGGAGACCTGATCGTAAATTCTCTGGCCAAGGGGCCCGGGAAACGGTGGTTTTTCGAGGGCTGGCAGTTCCTTGCCCAGCTTGACACATTGCACCATACGAACCATGTACGCCGATCTCCATTGAACTCAAAACTGTCTGGAACGTGATCGAAGCGGCGAGTTCGCGCTTCCGCCCACAGTGTACCAGCACGCCAACCTTTGATTGCCGAATCTGGACGCCGTGGCTGAAGTGAGTCCGTACATGGCAGTCGGACGTGTTCGTCGTTGGTTGACATGCCCGCTGGCCCTGTGCGATATATGACTCTCGACAGGTGGACAAGTTTGGTGATCCGTGGCTGGAGGATTGAACCCAACCCCTGTTTGCTATCAGATCCGGGCTCGTTCGACCGGGTATTGCCGATGTGGCTGCATCGAATACCCCGTTCGTACGACGCTCATGCACCACATTCCCGGGATCGTTGGAGGGACGAGAGACGGGATCAACCTTGAAACGATTGCCAGCGCGATCGTTTTTGCAGTACCCACGAACCAGAATCTCTGGTCGCCCGGGTTCCCGTTTGACGGGATCTCAACGTTTTCTCCCATTGCATTGAGCAATGAGGGATTTTGCGCTTTCCCCGGCTCTCGATCCGGTTCGTTCCAGATCGCGCGGTGTGCTTCTGCTTGAGGCCCGCGGGATATCGAACGTGGCGCTGAGTGAAAACGTTTCGACGTTGCTGCCAACCACTCTGCCCATTCCGAGCTATCGATCCGGTGTATCAGGAGCACACATGCATCCGACAGCACCCACGCCCGAACGTTCCGAGAGACCGGTATCGAATCCGGCAGGACGTTTCTACCGAGCCACGACGGCGCTGACCATTTTCGCCATGCTCTTCGGCGGTCTACTCCTTTTGACGGCGCCTGCCGTCTCCGCCCGATCCAATTCCCCGGTGACTACAGCCTGGGTTAATTTCCGAACCGGTCCTTCAACAAGCGACGCCGTGATCATGGTGCTTCCAGACGGAACTTCCGTTGACGTCACCGGTGATCCGGAGAATGGCTTCTATCCCGTCAATGCCAAAGGCAGTTCAGGATTCGTCAGTTCCGATTTCATCTCGTTCGACGGTGGAAGTACCGACGACAGTGGCAGCGAAGCTCCGGTCGATACCGGGAATGCCGGAACCACGATGTACGTGATCGACGGTCGTCTCAATCTTCGCGACGGTCCGGGCACGAACAGTGGCGTGATCACGGTGATGCCAGGCGGAGCCGCGGTGACGACAACCGGGCAATCGTCCAGCGGATTCCTCAGCGTCTCCTACAACGGTCGAGAAGGCTGGGCCTTCGCCGAGTTCCTTTCAAACTCAGGCGGCGGTGATGGGGAAGAAGAAGTGCCAGAGGAAGATGACACATCTGGCGACGGCAGTGTTCCGGTTGGGGATACGGTTTCCGGGAGCGCAGTTGTCGCCGACGGACCACTCAATCTCCGCGCAGGACCATCGACTTCGACCAGCATTCTGAATGTGATGCCGACCGGGTCGTCGATCGAGCTGATGGGAAGCATTCAGAGTGGATTCCACCCGGTGCGTTATCAGGGTCAAACTGGTTGGGCCTTCGCCGAGTTCGTCGGAGTTGGTGGTACGACTCCGGATCCGGAACCAGCACCGGAAGACGAGAATAGTGGGTCCGACGACAGTGTGCCGGTTCCGGGATCCGATGTTGTCGGGACCGCGATGGTGATCGCCGGGGCGCTGAATCTGCGGTCCGGTCCGAGCACGAGCACGGAGATCGTGC
>JBBJOX010000140.1:0-2342 GCA_037724245.1 Thermomicrobiales bacterium
GGGTGATGCCGTGATCTTCGATTGGGGTGGCACGGTCGATGGCTATTTCTCCGATGTCACGCGATCGGTTCATGTTGGCGAACCTGGCGAGGAGTACGCCCGGTGTTACGCCATTGTGCTGGCAGCCAATCAGGCCGCGCTCGACGCCATGACTCCAGGAACCCCGCTCGAACGAATCGACAAGGCAGCGCGCGATCTGATTTCGGAAGCTGGTTACGGCGCAGCATTCCTTCACCGAACCGGGCATGGTCTCGGGCTCGAAATCCATGAAGATCCGTACCTTGTGGTCGGTAGCACCATGGAACTCGCGCCGGGGATGGTGTTCAGCGATGAGCCCGGGATCTACCTCGAAGGTAAATTCGGGATTCGCATCGAGGACAGTGTTCTGGCAACCGTGGACGGCGGTGTCCGTTTGAACGAAGCGACTCGTCAGCTGATTGTGATGTCATGAGTGCGACGATCGGGTTCGCCCGAGTGACCCTGCAGTTCGAGGATACGTTCTCGCTCAAGGACAAGCGATCCGAAGTCAAATCGGTGACCCAGAAACTGCGCAATCAGTTCAACGCGGCCATAGCGGAAATCGAGGACCTCGACGATATGCGCGTTGCTACGCTTGGGATCACGGTGTTGAGCACATCGTCAGGGCATGCCAACCGGATGCTCTCCACCATCATCTCCCGGCTCGAAGAATTGCTGGATACCAGCGTTCTCGGAGATCTCAGTACAGAGATGATCGCGATCTGAGAGGATAGCCAAATTCTTTTCTGGCGAAGCGGCAAACCTGTGTGCTTGCCAAGATGCCTGGTCAACATGAACGTCGCAGAACGCTTAATCGTCGCTGCACAGGCGACTTACTGGGATACTCGTGCGGAAACAGGCTATGGCGCCATTAGCTGTATGGCGAAGGCGGGGCAATTGCGCCCCGCCTTCGTCGCGCCTCAGGAAGGCGGCGATTCAGTTGGCTTGTCATTGACCGGTGATGCCGCCGGGGTGGCTCCCGCATTTGGCCGTACTGAAGCTGGCACTTCCGGAAGAAACTCGATGACTGTTGCCCGGCCGGTATCGACGACGAGGAGCGTGCCCTGCTCGTCGACGGCTATGCCCATGGGCCGCTCGAATTCCTCCGGGCTGGAAGCACTGGCGACGACTGCGATCTGGCCGTTGCCAATAGCCAGCACTTCACTGGTGGCAGGGCTGGTCGCATAGAGCACACCGTCCGGACCAAACGCCAGATAGTTGACGCGCTCTGTCTGGTTCTGCCACTGCGGAATGATCAGGTTGGAGATGAACTCACCGTTGCGGGTAAAGATGGATATGCGGCCATTTCCGGAATCCGCAACGTAGACATTGCCATCCGGGCCGATGGTAATCCCGACCGGTTCGATCAATTTACCGTCTTCGGTCCCGTATCCGCCGAAGGCCCGAAGGAACGTTCCATCGGTGGAAAAGACCTGGACCCGTTCGTTGCCGGTATCGGTCACGAAAATCTCGCCATTGTCGACCGTTACCCCGCGAGGCCCATAGAAGAGACCGGCCGAGACGTTGGGATCGACCGAATTTGCGGCATCTGTGACAACAGCGCGCTGCCCGAGTTCTCCAGCGAACTCCCCATTGGCATTCAGGAACACGACTCGATGATTCCAGGTATCGGCGACGTACGTGACACCGGCCTCGCTTTCGTAAATGCCTCCCGGTCCGAGATTGAACTGCGTCGCGAATGCGGCGTTGGCATCGGTCGTACCGTCCCAGACTCCGATGAATGTGCCGTCACGCTGGTAACGTTCGACCCGCAGATTGCCGCTGTCGAGCACGTAAATCGTCTCGCCATCGGCCGAGAGGACGATATCGGTCGGTCCATTCATTTGACCGAGCCCGGAACCCGGACCCACATCGTCCGTCAGGTTGAACGGTCCAAAGTTCGGGTTGAGTTGATTGCCAAGGGTATAGGAGTAGCCAAAGACAACCTGCCCCGGTTCAGACGTAGCAGGCAATTCACGGAAAAGGAGATAGCGCACTCCCGGATACCATTCACCGGCCTGGAACACCTTGCTCAGAATCGTTCCGGCGTCGAGATCCTCGTAACTTGGGGGAACACGATTGACCCAGTTCCGAGTTTGGATCACATAACCGGATTCTGCCATTCCTTCCGCACTCGTGGAAATGACAAGATCTGCGTTGTTCCAACCAGCGGGCGTCGTAATACTTGCCTCCGGAAAGTTTCGGAAGTACCAGGCAAATGGCGATCGAACCGATGGGTCGATCGCAATCGAAATGCCGTAGCTTCCGGTGTTGTCGGTCGCGTTGGTTCGTTCGACGCTGACATCGCGACTCAGTCGAAGTGT
>JBBJOX010000140.1:2352-7237 GCA_037724245.1 Thermomicrobiales bacterium
CCATGGCCTTGACGCCATCCGTCGGCGCCCTTGGCGCAAGAAGCTCAACTCCGTCGGAGGCACGACTCATAGCCAGCATCGACGTCGACCGAATACCGAACAAACCCAGCAAAACAGCCAGAACGATGAGCGCCGACCAACCGACATATCGGGCGCGCGCCTTGTCCGCGAATTCGCGTGAGATGAAATAGACAAGTGGTGCCACCAGTAGCAGGAAAATGAATGCGACCTGAATCAGAAGACTGGCGAACCCGTCATTCTGTCGTTGCTCGTCGTTGGCGCGGGCAATGATCGTTAAGGTAGAGATCACCCCGATCGTAATGCCAGCAATAGCCAGCGGAACAAGCCCTGCCTGCGTTCGGAAGATCCGGGTCCACGGCACACGCTCGAGGGCATACCCAAGCCCCATACCGCCAAGCAGCACAAGCGGCAGGGCGATCAAGGCTGCCTGATCCGGATCGCGACCCTGGGCGAGACTTCCGAGGACGAGGGCAGTGACGAACCAACCGGTCAGGAGCGGGGGGAAGAGCGTCGAATGCCCATCGGGATTGATCCGCCGAGGCACCAGGGTCGCGACAATGGCAAAGGCGACCGCAAGGAATTCGTAGAGCAAACTCGACCAGAAGAAGATCGAAGTTGGGGTGAAGGATGATTGCGTCCCCATCATCCGACCCCAGGTCGAAAACGTGGTGATCACGCCGTCGACCCCGTTGATATCGGAGAAGAACTGCGTAAAGAACAGAATCAGCGAACCGAGGATGATCACTGCGAGAATCAGCCCGTTGGTGGTGCTGGACCCGATGGCGACTATACCGCGACGAACCGCTCCCGGCGAACCGTCCCTGGGTTCGGTCAGACTGCCCACGCCGATTCCAACAGCAATCGAAAGCAACGCGGTTACCCCATCGACCCCAGTGGCAATCAGGGAAGCAATTCCGAAAGCCACCAGCCCGGACCAGACAATCATCCGGGATTCCGATCCGGCGATACCGGCACGGAGAATCGACACGACGACCAGGAGTGCGAAGAAACAGACTTCGATAACGGGGCTGACCGTTCTCGATGCAAAGACCAATGTCGGCGACAGGCCGATCATCAGGATCCAGGCCAGCAGGACATAACGGGAGACGAATGGTCGCAAGGCAAACGTGAGCAGGATCAGACCAATGCCGAAAAGTGCAGGCATGATCCGCGCGGTCGCATCTGTCACGCCAAACAGAAAGAAGGCGAAACTTTCCAGCATCATGAAGAGCGGTGAGAAGGCCGGCACATCGGGCGCACCTGTCATCGACTTGCCGACGTAAATGGTGAATCCGTTGTATGCCCAGGCGGCCTCGCGCTGGGTGAGGGCATAGGCATCGAGCTGAGCGATACGGAAGAGCACCGCGGCGATGAGACCAATTGCGATCACGATCACCCAGGCAGTATTCCTGCCGAAGGTGAAGCTACGATCGAGAAATGTTCCAGTGTCGATTGGCGGAGCGATGTTGGCCATCAGCTCATCGCTGGCAGGGGCTCTTTCCGGTACTTGCAGCGGTGGCGTGTTCCCGGTTGACGTTGAGTCTGGCACAGCTTGAGCCTCGGTTTTCGGTTCCACTGCGTCGTCCTTTGCCTGGCGCAATTGCGCCGAATCGTTATTCGCCATAACGCACTTCGTTGTAATAGGGCAGTACGTCGTTCCGAATGTAGACACGGAACTGATACGGATTGAGACCAGCCGGAAGCTCCCGGAACATCACGAGCCGGAAGACGCGCTTCTGTCCTTCGGGATCGGTCACTGTCTCAAAGCTGCTGAAGACCGACTTGATGACATCGAACACGCCATGGGGATTGGAGGCTTCGCCCCAAATCGATTGCCGAGGTTCGAGTTCAGGCGCAATCGCGAAGTTGCGGTAGATCGAGTATTCGGGTTCGTGCCAGCGCAGGACGTAGGTTTGCGCGGTATAGCCGTCGATATCGATTGGCAGGGAGCAGCTCGCCTGGAACTGATCGGGAACACCGACGATCACTGGAGGCAGATCCGTGGCGTTCGCAGTAACGTCGTTGACGCGGGAGGCATTCGGGAAGTCGCGGGTGTACCAAACGAGCGGCCACTGCGTGCAGTTGTCTGTGCCGATCGCCATCGATCGATCACCGAGGTACAGCTCGGACATGTCACCAAGATCCTGGATCAGCTGATTCGTGTCCGGCGAAGTCGTGTTGTAAATCAGTGTGTCCTTGGCAATGTCGCCATCGAGATAGGCGAGACGGAAGCCGGCGTGAACCTGGAACAGCGACGACACAAGCACCAGTCCGATCAGCGTGCTGTAGGCGGTGCGGCGGACCCCGACCATCCAGACAGCGGCGGCAATCAGCACGAGGATCGATGCCGGAGCAAGCACCAGCGTCCACCAGACATCGAAGGTGGCCGGTGTCAGTTGTCGACTGATCGCTCCGCTGGCACTGGCGGTCAGCTTTCCGGCTGTCAGGCGTGAAGCGAGGAGAAACCAGCCAGCGCCGAGGATAACGATCAGAAAGGCAAGACCACCGGTGACGAGACGGGACGGAACCCAGCCTGGTGTCGTCAGCGTTTTTTCGGATCGCTTCCAGGCAATTGCCGAATCGACGATTTCGTTGATCAGCGTTGCGCCGAGGAGAATCGCCGGAAGAGTGAAGTGCACGATCAACCACGGCATCTTCTCACCCGCCCAGGACAGAACGAGGAACAGGAATGCGAACCAGACGGCAAGAAACGTGTGGAACAGCAGATTCGGTCCCGGGTTTCCGCCGCGACTGGCGTGGAGCAAGCGAACCAGGGTGACCACGGCTGCGGACAATCCGAAGAATATTGCCAGCCATTCGTACTGCGGAGCTTCGGTGATGAAGTAGAACCATGGTTGACTGCCACGCCGCACATTCTGCTGGCCGAGCCAGTAGAGCAGCGTACCGTCTGGTGCATAGGTCATCGTGGCCAAACCGTGGAGGTTCGTGAAGAGCGTTGTGAAGAGCGCAACGAGAATCAGCAGCCCAACGATCGCGCCATAACCAAGCCCAATCCGATCCCGCCACGCGTGGAGCACGCCTCGATCAACCGACCCCGCCGGCGAATCGGCGAACATTGCTTCCATATAGCCAACGTGTTCGGCCTCGTCCGCATCTACAGACCGCCGCATGACCAGAACGCCAGCGGTCACCGCGGCGATTCCCAGCAAGAGCAAACTGATCACCAGCGGATGGAGAAGAAGATCCTCGTAATAGGTTGCCGTTTCGGTGGTGGTGGCCTGCTCCCAGGGAATGGCCGGGAATGACCTCCAGTCCGCCAGGCGACTGAAGACGATGATCAGCAGGGCAATGCCAATCGTCGCGAGGTGCAGCGGCACCAGTGGGCGGAATCGCCCCCAGACCAACGCACCCCAAAGCACGAGGACGAAGGCAAGGACAATCGCGAAGACGATTTCATGATTCGCGATCAGGAAACCAACACAGGCAAACGCGACGATGATCCACCGACGCTGCGGACGTTCGAGATAGCGAAAAATGGCTATACAGAGTAAGAGTGCCCCAACGGCGGTGTAGGGATCGTGGCGGATGTAGCGCGTGTAGTAGAGGAAAGATGGCGATATCAAAAGCATGAAACCAGCGGCAAAAGCACCCCAGCGTCCGAGAAAGTTCCGACCACGCAACAACCAGGGCAGGCCCATGAGGATAACGCCGAAGAGAGCTGGCAGGTACCGCGATGTGGCATCGGAGGCACCAAAGAGCAGGTAGACAATCGCGTTGCCGAAAAAGAGGAACGGTCCGTGCATCAGCGGATCGTGCACGTAGGGAATGTCGCCATTCGAGAACTTGTAGGAATAATAGGCGTGCAGCGATTCGTCGTGATGCAGGGCACGATAGCCCAGATTCCAGAATCGGGTGCCAATGCCCATGACGATCAGGGCGATCCAGATCAACGACTCGACCGACAAGGCGAGCCCGCCCCCGAATTGGTTCGCCGGTTGACCGTGATCGGGCTGGATCTGCTCGTCCACAGCGACCGTTCGAGCTTCGGGATGTGTCAGGTTTTCCGCACCCGCATCCGGTTCTTGAGCACTCAATCGCGTCACAGAGACTCCCCGTTCGCACCAGCTACCAGCACACGTACGACTCCGCTTTCGTGTACGACTCTTCTGCAACCAGACTTTTTATCGGCGAAGCACAGCAGCATACGTTCGTCGTGAAGTACCCGGTACAGGATACGACGATGCGCCAGTATCAACCACAGAACATGTTCGGGCTGAACGGCTGAATTGCCTTCGAACGGTAAACGAAGTCGTGATGGGAATGGTTTCGGGAGGCTGCTGGCCAACGGCATCGATTCCACGAAAAGTGTACGATTTTCGCGACAGATACTGGGTCGCACGTCACTTTTCAGAGAAAGAGCAGGAACCATGACCGATGCCGCTCCCGAATCCATGACCGATGAGGAACGGGCCGACGAACAGGCACAACTGGCCAAGGAAATCGGCGAGGAACTGACCGATGCGTTTATCGCCTACGTGCGCGGCGATGTCGCATTCGACGATCTGACATTTGGTGTTTTCGATGCCCTCAGCGATCTGCATGTGATTGCAGGTGGAAACTACGAGCTGGCCGGTGACGACGAAGACGACGATCACCACCATGATGACGACGATGACGACGAGCCATTTGACGACGAGAACGAAGAAAAAACATCCAGCGCCCCTCGTTGACCTGGATTTCAGGGAGCACGTCGTGAGTGTTGCGGTGCCGCAGCAGTGAGCACCGAATCCTCACAGATCTACGTTCGATCGACCCAGAAGCGCATGCTCAAGGTCGGTCTGATCCTTGGAGTGGTTCTGGCGATCGTATTGACTCCATTGATCATCAGTGGGTCACTCCGGCT
>JBBJOX010000141.1:0-7214 GCA_037724245.1 Thermomicrobiales bacterium
CACATCGTCCCCGCCACCTCCGTCGCCCCCACCTTGCACCATCAGATAAATGACGATCAGGATGATCACGATCAGGGCGGCAATAGCCGCGAAGAGCTTGCGACTTGGTCCATCGTCATCGAAGAATGTCTGCCGAAACCAGTCGCCCGGATCGAACCGTGACTCCTCGGTTGCCTCTTCATCAGGAATCTGTGCGGAACTCGTTTCCGCTGGTTGTCGCACTGAAGATGAACCGACGGCATCTCGCCACTTCCGGCCAACCGGGCCAGAGCGAACGGTGCGAGCTGGCTCCGGATTCGATTCCTGATTTCGCGGTCGTACCCGTCGAGTCGATGGGTCCGGTGGTGTAGCCGGTTCGCCAGACGACTTGGCTGAGTCGCTTTCCCGCTTGAGTTGGCGAAACGAGGATCGAACCGATGACGATACGAACGATCCAAAATCGGTCGTTCCGGAATCTTCGGACCCCTTGCCCTTCGATTCGTTGGCCGACGGATCCGGATTGCCCCTGGTATTCGGTTGATCAGGATTCGTCATGCAAATGCTCCACGGTTACGCGATGCCGCGATCACGACGCACGTTCTTCACAACGCTGACCTCTGGAATCTCACAGATCAGTTGACGGACAACCTGGCACTCGTCAGGAAGATTGCGAACAGGGTTGCACAACGAGTTCAAGGCAACATAAGCAATTATCACGCGAACTTCAAGCATCGTGCCGAAGAGCCACTACGGAATGTCGGTTTCGAGCAGTTGCTCGATGATCGCCCGTAGCTGATTCGTGACCTGCGCCAGAATCGCCTTGCCTGCTTCTGCCGATGCTCCCGAGGCATCCCCGGTGGTGCCGACAGCCGAATACGATGACTGTGCCGTCGGCAGCGTTCCGTTGACTGCACCAAGAATTTGGGCCATCACGACGAGTTTTTCGTTGGCCACCGGATTCTGCAACGCGTTTCGCTGGACGAGGTCGGGACGGATCGAGAGGATCAGCGACGCCTCGTCCCCTCCGCCGTGTCCCGGAGCGGTCGAGCCCAACAACTCCGAGCCGGCGACACTGACCAAACTGTAGGAGTAGACGGGAACAACAATCGGAGCGTTTTCCAGTGCGCGGCAATGTTCCGACGCAATCCGAAGCGCAGCGTTGTTCCCTCCGTGGCCGTTGACCAGCATGAACTTCCGGAAACCATTTCTGGACAGCGAATCGACAATGTCGACAACCAGGCTGATCAGCGTTTCAGAGCGAAGTGAAATCGTCCCGGGCCGATCGAGATGTGCCCAGGAACTTCCCCACGGAATCGCTGGCGCTACCGCTACGCGTGGACGCATCAGCGTGCCAACGAGACTGCACAGGACCTGAACGCTGAGTGTATCGGTGGAAACCGGGAGTGCTGGTCCATGCTGTTCGTGCGCACCGATCGGTATTAACACCAGTTCTACCTGATCACGCAGCGCGGCAGTCGCGTCGCTGGTCAGATCTGCCAGCAGAATCGGCCCCCGCGGAATATTCCCGCCCGCATCGCTGGCAGCATTTTCCGATCTACCTCGATCATTCACGGTCATTCATCATGCCTTTCGTTGGGTTTGCTGCACATTTTTGGCTTTCCAATTTCCCGGACCTTGCGCTCAAGGGCCGTCGGAGTAGCCACTATGAGTTATCTCAGGCAAAGATTCCGCAACTGATATGCCAGATAGTCACTGTTTAATGGCCGTTATGAGGCTCAAACCTTGCTTGTTTGCTGATTCTGTCAAGATACGTGCGAATCGGACCGGATTCCGCGCCTGTGTCAGGCAAATATTGTGTCTCACCTTTGACATTTTGGCCCTTGAAGGAATTCGTTCAGCCTCCTATCGTTATGTACGTACAGTATATGCGTGCATGTGGCATCCTTTCGTTACCAACCGGCGTAGACAAGTACAACACCAACACGACACGACACGACCGGGGAAACCAGAAAACGGCAATGCAGGGGATGGCTGGTCTCATGCATTGCCGGGATTCCTCCCGGAAGGTCGGGCCTTCTTCCGACCTGACCCACGATAGGGAAGCAATGAGCCAACTGAATACTGTTGCCGTCACTGGCAGTATGTCGCGTCGTGCCTTTTACCTTCGAGCCATCAAGGGTGTTCTTCTGGCGCTGCTTCTTTTTGGAGGAGCACTGGCAACTCAGCTAGGCGACACCCCTCAAGCGATCGCGTCCCACACCTCGATCAAGTTCCCGTTTGCGGCAGGAACCAGCTGGTCGATTCTGCAGGGATACAACGCCAACGCCACCACCGGTGGAAGTCACTACAACTGTGACCCGGCTACGCTCCGGGACACCGGATCTCAAACCGTGCCGTGTTCCGCCGCATGGCAGTATCGCTATTCGCTTGATCTCTACATCCCAGACGGAAGCACTGCTGGCAAGCAGGTTCTCGCACCCGCCAACGGAACCATCCGCTGGATGCAATCGTCCACCGGAGGAATATCGATCAATCTGGGTGATGGCTATGCCGTTGCCCTGTTTCATGTCGTCGCCTCGCCCGGTCTCGCTGCCGGTTCCGAACTTCGCCAGGGACAGGTGATCGGCACGGTCGCACCCGCCAACGTGGCCGGAGCAGGCTCCAATCCCCACGTTCACTTCACACTTTGGGAAACAACTGACGGCGGAAACTGGTCACGCATCGCCCGACCGTTCAATAGCGCCGCTTCGGTAGACGGCTACACTTTTGCCGATCTCGGTACAACCAGTTACAACCAGCATCGTGGACGCGCCATCGCTTCTACCAATCAACCGCTCTCGACTGGCACCCTACCGGCCACGCCGACGTTGAGTAGTCCGGGCTCTGCCGCGTCAATTCCTGACGGATCAAGTGGAGTTCGTTTCACGTGGACAGCCGTTTCCGGGGCGACCGACTACCAGGTTCTGGTCGATGGACGAACCTACAGTCCCTGGACGACTGGCACCAGCTTTACCTCCGGAACGATTGGCGCCGGAAGCCACTCATGGAAGGTGCAGGCGCAGAACGCCGCCGGCACCAGCGTCTGGAGCACGACAAGGTCCTTCTCCGTCGCTACTTCCGCAGTCACTGCGCCGGCACTCAACTTGAGTCAGACCCTTGGGGGGGCCGGCATCACCGTGACGGCCTCCGGGACCGGATTCGCTTCTGGCGAAACCGTTCAGCTCCGCTGGGACTCTCCGTCGACCACTCCGTTCGCCGGCGTGGTTGCGAATGCATCCGGCTCGTTCTCCACTCAATTCATGATTCCGGATGCACAACGCGGACTCCACACGGTCTACGCCCGGGGAGTGTCCTCTTCGACTCAAGTAACCGCTGAGTATGAGGTTCGCCCAACACTGGCTCGAACCCCGACCCAGGGATCGCCGGGCACGCGAGTTCAGGTGACGGTCCGTGGCTTCGCGGCCAGTGAGACTGTCGATCTCTACTGGAAAACGTCTGGCGGTATCAGACTGGGTTCCGTTATCACCAATGCGAACGGAACCGGAACAGTCACAATCTCGATCCCCAACTCCGGACCAGGTTGGACCGACTATGTCGGAGTCGGTCGAACGTCCCGTGCGAGTGCCTATGGCGCGATCAATGTCCTGACCAGAATCTACATCTCCCCATCGTCTGCATCCCCTGGTCAAACCGCGAAAGCGGACGCGGGCGGGCTGCCTCCCTCTACGGCCGTCACCGTTTCGTTCAATACGGTTTCTGGTTCGGGAGGCACTGTCGTTTGTTCCGGAACCACAAGCATCGATGGAATCGTGCGCTGCCAACTCGTTGTGCCTCAGGTCGGCGCCGGAAGTTATCCGATCACGATCCGCGCTGGTTCTGTGTCGGTCACCGGGAATCTGCTTGTCACCGGACCGCCCGCGATCGCCCTGACGCCGAACGATCGAGCTCCCGGCATCACCGTGACCGTCAACGCTGGAGGTTTTCAGCCAGGTGAAAACGTCACCTTTCGCTGGGACAACGGTGCGACCTGGAAAACGGTGAATGCCGACAGTAACGGTGCTGCCAGCTTCGTCGCCACGATTCCGCAAGTGGCCACGGGAAATCACGTCGTGACCGGGAGTGGGGTATCGAGTGGCCGCTCGGCAAACATGGTCTACAACGTCGGTGCAGCACAGGATGCGAGTGGCGTCGGCATGGTCTCGCCGGGCGTCTATTCCGTCTTCGCCACTCGCGAAGGTCTCGTCGGTGGGCGAACCTCCAGCGGACATGTCATCGTCGAGAACGACTATTTCGTCTCGCTACCAGGGTGTACCCCGACAACCTGCACGGGGGGATTTAAGCCAGGAAACATGACCAGCTGCGGAACCCTCTGCTACGTCAAGGTCATCAATCCGGTCACGAAAGTCTGTCGGGTCGAGCCGATCAAAGACATCGGACCATGGTTCACGTCGGACGACTGGTGGAGTCCGATAAGTACCCGATTCCTGAATAATCTGGCGTCGAATCCCAACGATCTGGCGCAGGGATATCCGGCTGCCGAGGCGGCTCGCAACAAGATGGACGTCGGCTACGGTGTCGGCGCCAATGGCTACGGTCAGGACAATACCGGTGAAACAGCGGGACGGCCGTACCGTGAAGTGGGAAATCCCTCGGCAATCGATCTGGCCGATGGTACCTGGTACGATCTGGCCCCACAGGGTACAGCCGAAGGGGCTCGCATCACGGTCGAAATGCTTTGGCAAACCGGAGCCAATCCGGCCAGTAGCGCGACGGCCTGCGGTCACCCTTTGAACGAACAACCCGGCGTCACGAATCCGCCGGGGACGCAGAATCCGAGTTTCGTCGGGGCGAAACTCACAATAGTGGGCAGCACAGACAGTCCGAGCACCGGCCGCAGCTCGCGCGCCTACGACGGAGACACCGGGACGACCTGGACTACGTATTCGGTGAGCCCGTCGACGGCGACGTTGCGCATCGATCTCGGTGCGAATTACAACATTACCGGCATCAAGTGGAAATTTCGGTTACTCGGTGTCGCCGATCAATTTACGGTTCGAGCGATTGCCACCGATGGTCGATACCGAACGTTCGGTCCTTATGGCAACGGGACGACCGCGAATACGTTCTATGGCGTTGGCATTGGTTACACGACGTACGCGAGATATATCGAGTTCACTTTCGCCAATCCGAATCGGGACACGACGCTCGGCTCACTTGCCGAGATCGAGGTTTGGGGGAGCGGGACCGCCTTCAATCCGCCGGGGACGCAGAATCCGAGTTTCGTCGGGGCGAAACTCACAATAGTGGGCAGCACAGACAGTCCGAGCACCGGCCGCAGCTCGCGCGCCTACGACGGAGACACCGGGACGACCTGGACTACGTATTCGGTGAGCCCGTCGACGGCGACGTTGCGCATCGATCTCGGTGCGAATTACAACATTACCGGCATCAAGTGGAAATTTCGGTTACTCGGTGTCGCCGATCAATTTACGGTTCGAGCGATTGCCACCGATGGTCGATACCGAACGTTCGGTCCTTATGGCAACGGGACGACCGCGAATACGTTCTATGGCGTTGGCATTGGTTACACGACGTACGCGAGATATATCGAGTTCACTTTCGCCAATCCGAATCGGGACACGACGCTCGGCTCACTTGCCGAGATCGAAATCTGGGGTGGTGAAGTCTTCGGAACCGCATCCATCGCCGAGGCGCCATCACCCGACGCCAGTCCGACTACCGGCACTCCGGTAGCCGGAGCGAGTCCCAAAGCCGAGACCCCAGTCGCCGAAGCCAGTCCAGCTGTCGACAAACCTGCCGAGGTGATCGAGGACGCGGCAACTCCGGCGCCAGCTACTGAGGAACCAACGTCGATTCCGACGGAGACTCCGACGGTAACTCCTACTTCAGCACCAACTGAGCAACCAACCTCAACCCCAACTGAAGAACCAACCTCAACGCCGACTGAGGAACCAACGGCAATCCCGACTGAGGAACCGACGGTATTGCCAACCTTGGAGCCGACAGCAACACCAACCGAGGAGCCGACAGCAAGCCCGACTGAGGAACCAACCTCGACGCCGACCGAGGAACCGACTCAGGAGCCAGTTGTCCTCAGCGTGGGCACGATCACCGGCACCGGAGGCGATGCCGTCAACTGCCGGATCAGTCCGGTCGATGGTGAACCGATCACCCGGATCAGTGAAGGGGAGCCGATCGACCTGACCGGACCGGCCAGCGAGGGCTGGTATCCCGTGCTCTGTGACGGCCAACCCGGCTTCATCGCCGAGGAGTTCATCACCGAGGGCAGCGTCACCCCGACCGAGCCTTCGATAGAGAACGAACCAACCGAGGCACCGACAGAGGACGCCACCGACGACGTCGACGACAGCATCGGGTCCTATCCGATCCAGGACAGTGGTGATACCGAGAACAGTGGGACGGCGTATCTGGTGACCGATGGCAATCCCTCGACCTTCTGGAGCATCGTGCCCAGCCAGAGTCCGGAACAGGCTCGGCTCTATGTCGATCTGGGCCAGGTCCTTCCGATCGACCGGATCAGCCTGACCCTGGCGACCTTTGATCAGCTGCCGGTCTTCGAGATCTGGCTCTCGACCGATGGCGAGACCTGGGCCAATGCGACCCCGGGCGGGATCAATGGCTGGAACCTGCCACGCAACGAACCGGTCGAGATCAGCCTTGGCTACGACGCGCGGTATCTGCGGATCGTGATCTCCGAGGTCGATCAGCAGCTGGGAGCAGGAGCACCCGTTGGCGGGATTGCCGAGCTCGAGGTGTGGCCGGGTGACATCAGCCAGACCCTGACGCTGGGTAATCTCGGCAGCACCACCCCGACCCCGGAGGATGTGAAACCGACCGAGGAGATCGTCGCGGAGCCAACCGAGGACCCTGTCGATGAGGTGATCGACGACCCGGTGGAGGAGGACATCCCGACCGAGGAGATCATCGAGGAACCACCAGTTGAGGAGGAGTCAGTGCCGACCGGTGAGCCGATCGTCGAGGAACCCGTTGAAGACGAAGAGACAGTGCCGACCGAGGTCCCTGGTGTGGACGAGACCGGCTAGTACAGGATTTGCGACCCACCGACTTACGGAGCAACGGTAGGCGCAGAGCTGGTCTCTGCCGAAGTCATCGTCGAGCCAATCTCGCGGGCCCGAAATGCTTGTGTGCCATCGATCAGCCGCTCCCGGTACCGGCTTCGCCGGGGGATGCTTCGTTGCGGCTCAGAATGACGGAGATGGTCGGCGCCCGAC
>JBBJOX010000142.1:0-2739 GCA_037724245.1 Thermomicrobiales bacterium
TAGTCTGCTTATAGCTGACGGCTCTTCCGAAACAGTCGAATCGAGAATATAGTGACCGCATGCTTGCAGAAGGTGCGGTCCTTTATTTTGACCTGCGCACATCAACGGAGAGATAAGTTCGATGATTTTTAACGATCCGGATCGAATTGAAGCGCTGACGCCCAACAACCCATACGATCGATCGGCCGACGGACGCCCACATGTGCCGGATGACCTGCTGGAGCGGCTGAAGCTGGTCACCAACGACGAAGCCTGGGGTGTTCTCGAGCGTGGACACAACTATCACTTCCAGTTCGAAGGCGATTGGCCGGTGCATCTCCAACCGGAAGTTCCCCTGGTTGGAAGAGCGGTGACCGCGGCCTATGTTCCGATCCGGCCCGATCTCAATGATGTTGTACAGGGAACAGGAGCTGGAGAGGGGCGATCCGGTGGCCAGAACACCTGGATTATCGACACACTGGCTCCCGGGGATGTGCTCGTCGTCGATCTCTTTGGCAAGATCGAGGATGGCACGTTCATCGGAGATAACCTGGCGACCGCGACGCGCGCCCGAACTGGTGCGGGAATCATCATCGACGGCGGCATTCGCGACTTCGAGCGAGTCGACGAGCTGACGGACTTCCCGGTGTACTGCCGGGGAGTACATCCCAGCGCGATTTATGATGTGACGCTGGTGCAGGTGAACGGTCCGATTCGCATCGGCAATGCGACAGTGATGCCAGGCGACGCCATTCTGGGAACGCGCGAGGGCGTGACGTTCATCCCGCCGCATCTTCTGGAAGAAGTCGTGGTCAAATCCGAGGATACGCGGCAGCGCGATGTGTTCGGCAAGTTGCGACTGGCTGAAGGCACATACAGCTCGGGCGATATCGATGTTTCGGTTTGGGCGAAGCACATCGAAGACGATTATGTTGTTTGGATGAAGGGATAGGGCCGGTGAGCGATCCATCGAACCTTTCGCCGGCAATTCCACCAGCCTGGTTGCCATTTGGCGGCACCTCGGGAATCCAGATTCATGACGTGCGGGTGATTCTGACTGCACCAGACGGTATCCGACTGGTGGTTGTGAAGATCGAGACGTCGGAGCCTGGTCTCTACGGCCTCGGCTGTGCAACCTTCACCCAGCGTCCGCTCGTTGTCAAAACAGCCGTCGAGGAGTATTTGCGTCCTTTCCTGATCGGTCGCGATGTGCACGATATCGAGGATATCTGGCAGGCATCGTTCGTCAGTTCGTACTGGCGAAGTGGGCCGGTGCTGAACAATGCGATGTCGGGTGTGGACATGGCGTTGTGGGATCTGAAAGGCAAGATCGCGAACCTGCCGGTGTACCAGTTGCTGGGCGGTCGGGTTCGGATGGCTGCCGATTTGTATGGTCATGCGTCCGGACGGGATGCGTCTGAAGTCGAGGAAAACGCTCGCGCCCTGGTGGAACGTGGCTATCGCTATGTTCGGTGTCAGGTCGCCGTGCCCGGGTACGCGACCTATGGCGCAATGAGCGCCGGGGCGAAGGCAGAAGGTCAGCGCAATGCCTTGCATCTCGATCCGGGCAACGCGAGATGGAGCTCGGATGCGTATGTTCGGCTGGTCCCGAAACTGTTCGATCACATGAGATCGGCGTTGGGGGACGAGGTAGGTCTGTTGCACGATATTCATGAGCGGGTTCCGCCAATCGACGCAATCAAGCTGGCGAAGCGTCTGGAAGAATACGATCTCTTCTTCCTCGAGGATCCGTTCGCGCCCGAAGACAATGGGTATTTCCGGATGTTGCGGCAGCAGAGCGCGATTCCGATTGCGATGGGCGAGCTGTACGTGAATCAGGCCGAGTATGTGGATTTGATCAAGGGCCGCCTGATCGACTTCATTCGGGTGCACATTTCGGATATTGGCGGGTTGAGTCCAGCCAGAAAGCTGGCAGCCCTGTGTGAGTACTTCGGTGTGCGCACGGCTTGGCATGGACCGGGCGATGTGTCTCCGGTTGGTCATGCGGCGAACCTGGCACTCGATCTGTCGACGACGAATTTCGGTATCCAGGAAGTGCATGAGTTCGGAGATCGGACGCGGGAGGTATTCCCCGGATGCCCCGAGATTCGGGACGGTGCCATGTGGTCGAATGAGTTGCCGGGTCTTGGCATCGATGTCGACGAGCATCTGGCGGCGAAGTATCCGTTTCCGAGTCACACGCTTAATGGTGCCTGGCCAGAGATTCGAAGTGTGAACGGGACAGTGGTCAAGCCGTAGGTAAGAGCCGACTGATTAGGAGGTGTGTTGTAAAAATGCACACCTCCTATCCACCAACATTTAACACGACATATCCCTTAAGATTTATTCTCATGACGATCCTACAACGCCTGGTTATATGAAAGGTTGAGTGCGGGTGAGTGGTCCCTCGCAGGCTCGGGATGACGATGCTACCGGCCGAAGCGGGAAGTTGAGCGCGCGGGACTGGTCCTCGCAGGCTCGGGATGACGATAACGTAGGTCGAGATCAGGAAAAAACAGGCGGGATTAGTTACCAGTTGGTGTAGCTGCCGTCAGGTTTGTGCCAGTGGGGGGCTTCCCAGAACTCGAAGGGGTGGTTCTCGACGGCTTCCGGATTAAATTCGACGCCGAGACCGGGGGCGGTCGGAAGGGGAAAATTCGATCCCTCACTTTCGAGGGTAACGGGGAAAAGGTCGCGCGGGCGATCGCGGTCGTGGCCCGGAAAGTACTCGAGATAGGCAAAGTTGGGGATGGCAGCGGC
>JBBJOX010000142.1:2749-7058 GCA_037724245.1 Thermomicrobiales bacterium
AGCGGGTTGTGTGGCATCAGATCGATGTAATGCGTCTCGCACCAACCAGCCACTTTCTTCGCCTCGCTGATTCCACCCACATTGCAGACATCGATCCGGGCGTAGTTGAGCAGGCCACGCTCGACATACGGTGCGAACTCCCACTTGCTTGAGAACTCTTCGCCGATCGCGAACGGGATTGGTGACATTGTACGGAGTTGGGCGTAGGCATCCGGATTTTCACAACGGATCGGTTCTTCGACGAAGTGGAGATTCAAATCGCGGACACGGTGCAAAAACAGCGCGGCCTCAGCGGGACTGAGTCGATGGTGGAAATCGATGGAGAGCAGAATTTGCGCGCCGAGGGCGTGGCGGATGTCACCGAGCAGATCGACGGCGGCATCGATCGAGGCCCAGGGATCGTATTCCATCCCAGTTACGGGTTTATAAGAGGTGTCAAGCATTCCGGGAGTGAATCGGAGGACACGCCAGCCTTGTTCGACAGCGGCCCGGGCAGTTTCGACAATCTCCGAACTGCTGAGGGATCCGGGTGTGGCGAAGCAGGGGATTCTCTGACGACTGGCCCCTCCGAGTAACTGCCAGACAGGCACATTGAGCCACTTCCCGAGAATGTCCCAGAGGGCGATATCGACTGCGGAGACAACGGCGGCGGTGATTTTCCCGCCTTCGAAATAGGCTCCTCGATAGAGTGTTTGCCAGATATGGTCGATTCGGCGCGGGTCTTCACCGACGAGTATCCGCTCGAAATGCGTGAGCATGCCTTGCATCGCGATTTCGCGACCAGAGATTCCACCTTCGCCAACGCCGTAGACACCCTCGTTGGTATCGATTCGAATGATGAACTGGTTACGGTGGTTGACCTTGACGGGGTATCCGGTAACGGCCGTGATCTTCACGTCGGTGTCCTCTCGGAGTGGCAGACAGATTCGATGGTTGTATCTAACCAACCGATCTCGACAACCGCAAGCGTTCAGCCTGATTCGACGATGGATATCAGTTCGGAGCGATGTTGATCAATCCAGTTCATCGATGGTTTGCCCCAGTGATGGGCACCTTTTTCGTAGAGAGTGGCGAAACCGGGAACGCCTTGTTTGCCGAGCGTCTCGACGATGTCGAACCCATGCTGCGCGCGCTCCCGAATGAGATCGATGAACCCTGCCCTGCCAGCACTTGCGAGACCGTAGGCGTCGAGAAGTGATGTGATGCGGTTCGCCCGCGCGGCGACGGACCCGAACTCATCCTCCGGTTCCAGCAGCCCGAAGCGCCAGGCCGCGTATGCGAGATCCCAACGGGCAGGACCTGGCGCAATCAGGTCCCAATCGATCAACCCGGTCACTCGCCCGTCGGCGTTGACGATGGTGTTCCATGGCGCAATGTCGTTGTGACAGATGACCTCTGGTAGCGCATTCTCCTCGAATCCTGGTCCCCAGTCGCTGTTTTCTGGAACGACAAAGTCAGCGACGGCGCGATGATAAGCAGCTATCATTTGACCAACCTGGATCAGGAGGTCCGGACTTCGATTCCCTGCGAGATCGGCTGCGAGGGATTGACCGGGCATGAAGCTGAGCCACTCATACGATTCATCTTTGCGGACAACGCGTGGTGCAAAGTCGAAGTTTTTCAATGCGAGGTGTTGAAGTAACGCGTGGGTGATTTTCCATGTGGCTGGCAACGCCCGACGAACCAGAATTCCCTGTCGAATAACCGGTGTCATATTTCCGTCGGCGAATATTTCTTCATCGTGATGACTCATGATCGTACACCTCGTTCTGGTTCGAAGACTCGACCGTCGCGGAGTTCGATCACCTGATTGGCGAGGCGATCGATCGCATATTGATCGTGTCCGACGAAGACGATTGTTCCCTCGAATTGCTCCAGAGCCTGTTCGAAGTTCTCACGGGCATTGATATCGAGGTGGTTCAGCGGTTCATCGAGGAGCAGAAGATCGGTGCCCCGCAGCGCCAGCAGTGCGAGCATCAGGCGGGCGCGCTCGCCGTACGAGAGGTCGCCAATGTGGCGGTGTACGGTATCTCCGCCAAACAGGTAGCGATGCAGGAACGTTCGGAGGTCACTTTCAGAGAGATCGGCTTCTCGTCGAGCCTGATCGATCACGGTTCGCTCGAGATCGAGATGCTCCTGTTCCTGTGCGAAGTACCCGAGCCGGACACCGTGTCCAAGTCGAACACTGCCGGATTCGGCTTGCAGTTCTCCAGTAAGCAGGCGGAGCAGGGTGGTTTTGCCTGAACCGTTGGGACCGGTAATGGCGAGCCGATCGCCGTGCCTGATGTGCAGGCTCAGTCCCCGGAGAACTACGGTGTCACCATAGCTCGCATGCACATCGTCGAGAATAGCGACGTCGCGGGGGCCGTTGGTGGTTCCGGCGAACGAAGCCGACATTCCCCATTGCCGGGTCGGCTTGTCGACTGCCTCTTCCGAATCGAGCATTCTCTCGAGTTTCGCTTTTCGCACGACAGCAGGACGCACGATCTTTGCAGCTTTCTTGCGTATGGCGAAATCGATCGTGTTGTTCTCGATGTGGCGTGACTTCGATTCCATGGATCGAATGTCCTGCTCGATGCGACGTACTTCCTTTTGCTGACGATGCCAGGCGGCTGCCTGTTCTTCTTCTTCGTGACGTTTCGTGGCGGAGTAATCGGAGTAGGTGCCAGCGTAGTGTTTGAGCCGGTGCGAAAGTCCGTCGAGTTCGAGGATGTGATTGATCACGCGATCGAGGAATCCACGATCGTGCGACACGACGAGCACGGCACCGCGATAGTCAGTCAGAAAGTCGGCGAGCCAGGATTGGGCTTCGCTGTCGAGATGGTTGGTTGGTTCGTCCAGAATCAACAGATCCGGACGGGCACTCAGGAGCGCCGCAAGTCCAGCTCGCGTTTTCTGGCCGCCGGAAAGCGAGGAAAGTTCGCGCTCGAACGGGATGTCGCCCAACCGGAAGGTGTCGAGCAACGCGACGAGAGAATCGATCGCGCTGTATCCACCTCTCGCGTCGAACTTGGCAATCGCCTGATCGTAGTGGGCGTTCGCAACTTCCGGATCGAGTGCAGGATCTGCCAGTGCCGCGGCGGATTCGTCCATTGTTCGTGCCGCTGCGAGGAGACCGTAGGTTGGAATGTCGAGGAGATCGGATAGCGTTCCGGTTTGAAGATCGGTGAATCCCTGCCGCAGGAACCCGGGTTTCGTGTCGGGCACAACGCTGACACTCCCGGAATCCGGCAGTTCGTGACCAAGCATAATGCGGAGCAATGTGGACTTGCCGGCCCCATTGGGACCGATCAGGCCAACGCGGTCACCAGCGTTCACGATGCAGGTTACAGAGTCGAGAATGATGGAATCGCCGTAGCGTTTGGACACAGAGTTGACGGATAGCATTGCCCCTCCCGTCTCGAGGCCAATCATTCAACGGGGATGCATGGCACCCGAGCCGTAGGGAATGTGGCAGCGAAGAACGTTTGATGTGAGGAGCGTGGCTGCTGCTCACGGAGGAGCTAATCGGTCAAGGTGTTGAACTCCGAGGCACCCCTGCGTCGCACCGAGGGGGGGAATGGAAACGAAAAGACGGAACGGGCTGACCCGTTCCGTCCATCATGCTACCCGAATCGAACCGGAGATGCAATGGCTTCTAGGCAATTTCGGCCGCTGCGACACCGGCCTGCGCTTCAAGCGCGGAAAGGGCGTAGTTGTCGATCTCCTGCTGGAGCGCATCCCGGAGGTTGATCAGATCAACCAGATCGAGGCCCGCGATTACTGCATTCGATTCTGCTTCCGAATCGTCGGAGCTGCCTGTTACAACGCGAAATTCGACTTCGATCGTCTCTTCGCCTTCGATTTCTTCCCCGGTTGGAAGTTCATCCATATAGATGTTGTAAGTGTCCACGCGGTTCGCCCCCACCTTTCCTAACAGAATCTCGACGATCCTGAATGTCGTGCGTTACGCGCACGTTTCACGCGTCACCGGAGATGCCCCGGATGTGTACTGTCAAAAAAGTACACCGCGTGCGACGTCAGTATAGCGCGTGGTGATGCGGCTTTGGGTTCCACGAGGTACCAATGTGACCGCTTTCATCGGCAATTCCGTTGATGACGCTCACGAGTAACCTCGCGTCCGGGATCGCTATCGGGATATGATAAGCAATCGCGATTCCTGACGGTGCGGACCTGTGAGGTGAACATTCGTCTGGAAAAAGGGCAATATACGGGTGACGTCTTCACACAATCATCGACATTTTGACATGCTCACCTGGCAGCAACTGGTGTCCCGGAGACGATTGCTTGGCGTTTCGGTGCTTGGTTT
>JBBJOX010000143.1:0-4618 GCA_037724245.1 Thermomicrobiales bacterium
GCCCGATGTCAAGCACTGCGGAGGAATGGGTGCGTTGCGATCGATCGGCGAACTTGCGGCCGTTCGTGGGATATCGGTCGCACCGCACAACCCGAGTGGACCGGTTTCGACGATCGTCAGTGGACACGCTCTGGCTGGCCTCGCGACGTTCCGCTCTCTGGAAATTGCCTTCGGCGAAGTCCCCTGGCGAGCAGACGTGGTCAACGGGGCAGAGCAGATCAAATCGGGAAGACTTGTCCTCCCGATCAGCCCTGGCCACGGAATCGACTCGATACATGATCCGACCACAAACGATTCAGGCAGGAATGGATGATGCAGCTCAGTTTCATTTTGCCGAGGCAACTCGCTACGCAACCCGATGCCGCCCTGGCGAAGTGGATTCACGAAACCGGATTCAACGCCGTCGACACCGAGGCGGAGTGGACTGCCGAATCCATCGATATCCTGCACAATGCCGGGATCGGGCTCGGTCCGCTGCGGGTACGTGCATCACTGGCCGAATTTGATGAGGCGACATGCAACACGGCAGTTGTCGATGCATGCGTCGCACTCGATGCCGCAAAATCGCTCGGCATCGCGACGGTCTGGACACTGACGCGTAATTTCCGAAACGATCGATCGCAACGCGAGAACTTCGCGGCGGCGCTGACTTCCCTGCCTCAGGTCGTCGACCACGCCGAACAACTCGGTATTCGAATCGGCATTGAGAACTGCCCCTATTCCGGACAGAATCCGGTCTGCACGCCGGAATCATGGGATGCACTGTTTCGCGCAATTCCCTCCTCCAACCTCGGAATCTGCTTCGATCCCTCGCATTGCATCTGGCAGCGGATCGACATCGCCCGCGTGATCCGCGAATACGGCGATCGCTTTGTCCACCTGCATGCCAAGGATACGGAAATCATCGGCGATAGCCTCTTCCGGTTTGGTGTCGAAGGGCCGCAGCTCGGTACCACCGATCCAGAAGAAGGCTGGTCGAAGCACGGCTGGTGGCGACACCGCCTGCCTGGACTTGGCGCTGTCGACTGGAATGCCTTCGTGACGGCGATGGTCGATCGAGCCTACGTGGTATCCCTGACGATCGAGCACGAAGATCCGGTCTGGAGTGGCACTCCGGAGCGGATAAAGCGAGGACTCGAACGATCCCGCACGTACTTGTCGTCACTCATTCCGTAAGTCCGGAGATTTTTCCGATGCGTCGACCGAATATTCTGGTTCTCTACACCGATCAGCAACGATGGGACGCTCTTGGCTCCGCTGGCAATCCGGACATCCTGACACCCAATCTCGATCGACTGGCGGCATCGAGTGCCAGATTCTCGCATCACTTCGTGCAGGCACCAGTTTGCATGCCAAGTCGGGCCAGTTTCCTGAGCGGGCAGTATCCAGCCAATCTCGGCATTACGCACATGGGCGTGCCGCTGCCAGAGTCGGTCCCGCTCATCTCGCATTATCTGCGTCCCTATGGCTACCGAACTGCCAACATTGGCAAGCTGCATGCCCTGCCCCACGCCAACCGCGATCATCGAAACCCGCATCCATCCTACGGATTCGATCACCTCGAAATCTCGGATGAGCCGGGTCCCTATGAGGACGCCTACCGCGCCTGGGTGCGCGCGAAAGATCCGGAGGCGATGGACGGTATCAGTGCCGGATTGCCGCCGACTGCCGAAGTCTGGCTGAACACGATGGGTCTGGATGACACCGTCCACCATCCGCCAGATCGACTCCCCCTTCACGCCGTGCCGTTCCCTGCTGCCGACGATCTGACGCACACCGCCTTCGTCAGCGAGCAAACGCAAGCCTTCATCGCCGGTCAGGCTGCGAATCCGTGGCTCTGCATTGCCGGTTTCTACTCACCTCACAGTCCGTGGATCGTGCCGCAGAAATACCTCGATCTCTATGACCCCGCTGCATTGACCTTGCCAGACGAAGCCGTGCTTGAATCAGCCGATCCTCGCGGCAAGCTCGGCAACACGACTCGCGAATCGGATCTCCGCTCGATCGTGCACGGTTACTACGCGATGATCAGTGAGGTCGACGATCACGTCGGTCGCATCCTCGATCAGCTCGAGACATCCGGTGTCTCGGATTCGACGATGATCGTCTTCACCTCGGATCATGGCGAGTGGCTTGGTCAATTCGGACGTTTCGGCAAGGGATACCCCGCCGACGATGCGGTCTCGCGCGTCCCGCTGATGATCCACCTGCCGGGCGCGTCCACCGGCCGCGACGTCGACACCATCGTCGAAGCCGTCGATGTGCTGCCAACGATCCTCGACGTCGCTGGAGTCCAGACTCCTCCGGTGATGCAGGGAACATCGTTGTTGCCGCTGATACTTGGTCAAACGCAAGCCAGACCGGACGTCGCCATCACTGAACACCACGGCTGGAAATCGATGCGGACCCAGGACCACCGCTATCTCGTGGAATCGGACGGCTCCGAGCATCTCTTCGCGCTCGACACTGATCCCCACTGCCTGCACGATCTGGTGAACAACGAAGATCGGCAAATCGACATCGCGAAATTCCGCCATACACTTCTGCACCGGCTGATAACACGCGAGCGACCGATCGATCGAACCTGGACCTATTGAACGAAGGAATCACAACATGTGCTCGTCGTCAACGAAGCGACCAGATATCATCTACTTCCACTCACACGATACTGGTCGTTACGTAAGTCCGTACGGCTACCCGGTGTTGACTCCGAACTACCAGCGCATCGCGGAGGAGGGTGTCGTCTTTCGACAGGCATTCTGCGCCGCACCCACCTGCTCGCCCAGTCGGGCCGCATTGCTGACCGGGCAGACACCACACGCCGCGGGTATGCTCGGTCTGGCCCATCGTGGATTCAAGCTCAACGATCCCACGCAGCACCTCGCCACAACCCTGCGTGACAACGGCTACCGTACGATGCTCGCCGGGTTGCAGCATGTCATCGTGGGTGACCCGCGCGATCTCGGGTACACCGAGGTGGCCGATCAGTCGGCCAGGGAATGCGACGACGTCGCCTCGGCAGCCGTTGCGATGATCGAATCCGCCGCTGATTCGGATAACCCTTTCTTCCTCGATGCCGGGTTCTTCGAAACGCACCGCGTCTATCCCGAGGTCGATGAATCACAAGCCCGCTATGTCCGACCACCGGCCCCGATTCCCGATTCTCCGGCTACTCGTCTCGATACTGCCCGCTACAACGAAAGTGCACGGCGGCTCGATGCAGCGTTGGGGCGCGTACTCGATACCCTGGAACGACAGTGTCTTGTCGATTCGACGATTGTCATCGTCACCACCGATCACGGACTCGCCTTCCCGTATATGAAGTGCAACTTGACCGATCACGGCACCGGAGTGCTCCTGATCATGCGTGGACCTGAAGGATTGACGGGTGGTCGTGTGATCGATTCACTCGTCTCGCAGATCGATCTCTTCCCGACGCTCTGCGCTGTTCTGCACATCGAGCGCCCGGACTGGCTGACCGGAACCTCGCTACTCCCGATCATCGACGGATCCAGGGAGCAGGTGAACGAGGCGGTGTTCGCCGAAGTCACCTTCCACGCCGCCTACGAACCACAGCGAATGGTTCGTACGCACGAATGGACATACATCCGTCGCTTTGGAGAGCGTAGACTTCCCGTATTGCCGAACTGCGATGACGGCGAAAGCCGTGATTTCCTCGGTGAACACGGATGGGCCGAAATGCCGATTCCGTTCGAACAGCTGTACAACAACCTGCTCGATCCGACGCAGTGCAACAATCGGATCGACGATCCAGCTGTTGCCGAGCCGCGGGACGAGATGAAGCACCGGCTCCAGCGCTGGATGCAGGAAACGAATGATCCGCTGCTGGCCGGTTCGGTTGCTTTGCCAGTAGGTGGTCGCGTCAACGATCCAGACTCGCCATCTTTTCTCGAACCGCTGATCGAAGCAATGCCAGACGGGACCGTGCGCACCCTGGAGAATCCCCGGACCTTGCGCTAAATCGAACTGGAGCACTGAGCCATGGAACTCGCGAATCGGCCGTTCGGATGTCAGGCCCGACCATGGCTGCAGGCAATGGGGCTCGAAACGTTCACGACCGAACTGCCAAACGTCATGCGCACCATCAGCGAAACCGGTTACTCCGGGTTTGAGACCGCACTGGCAGTGTTGCCGCTGAACGATCCTGGGCAGTTCGCGGCCTGGCGTAACGATGCCAACGATCTCCGGTTGGCTGCGGCCCACACCGGTGGTGCCTGGTGGGAACCAGACAAGCGCGATTCAATCTCCGACTTGCTTCGCCAGTTCGAACAACTGCCCGGTCTCGGCTGCGATCAGGTGATGCTCAGCATTGGTGCCGGGGTCGTCGATCTCTCCGATGAAGATCTGGTAGCAATGGCCGGGACGCTCGCCGAGCTGGCGCGCAACGCCGCCGGGTTCGGAGTGCAGATTGCTGTGCACAATCACGCAGCCGAACTGTCTGCCGGGGCCCGCGTGCTGACGACCCTGATGGACGTTTCCGCGACATCAGGGCTGAAACTCGGGGCTGACCTCGGCTGGGTCGCCCACGCCGAAGTCGATCCAATTGCATTTATCGACGAGTTTGGCGAACATCTCGCCTATTTGCACATTCGTGATG
>JBBJOX010000143.1:4628-5290 GCA_037724245.1 Thermomicrobiales bacterium
CTACGGCACTGGCCAAACCGGGTTCATCGAAGTCGGGCACGGCGAAATGGACTGGCCGGGACTCGTGGCCGCCCTCGATCGCGTCGGCTATTCCGGTTGGCTGGTCGCCGAATCGGAGTTCAACGAATACTGGCGCGGTTCACCAGTTCCGAAACTCACCGCCACCCTCCAGTTCGCTGGCATGCGCTCGCATCTGGGCAGCTGAGCGCCCAACGTCTTGCCGAATCGGTTCGTTCGAAACAGGCTCTGAGCCTACTGTGTTCGGGGAACAATCGTGCAATCGTAGGGTCGTCAGCTTGTCTGTGACCTGATATTCCCGGCTGCCAATCCTGGCAGAGACCAGCCCTGCGCCTACCGTTTCCCGGGTTCTCACTCCGTCATGCCTCAGCGAGTTCCCGGTCGGTGAGGTGGATCAGGCGTTTTCGCGGATTGCTTGCGGGAACGATCTCGGCTGGTGGTTCACCCGCTTCGGCCATGCGCGCCAGCAGCCGGGTCGCCAGTGAATCTCGTAACCTTTGCAGCGATTCGATCTCGACCAGATTGTGCAGCTCGTACGGATCGCCTTCCAGATCGTAAAGATGCGTTTCCGTGTAGCTGCTCGCCCCAGGTGCTGAGTTCCCGTTGGCATCGGGTGCGGCGACTGCGTACTTCCAGCGATGCGT
>JBBJOX010000143.1:5300-7036 GCA_037724245.1 Thermomicrobiales bacterium
CGTCCGATCTGACTTTCGCTGATCTGAACGAAGACCTCCTTCGGCCACTCCTCGCCTCCTCGACCGTTCAGCAACGGCAGAATCGAACGTCCCTGCATCGAATCGGGAACATCGATCCCGGCAGCATCGAGCAGAGTTGGCGGCAGATCGACCAGACTGACGAGTTCCGGAATCCGTCCGCCTCCATTGAAACCGGGCCCGGTCAGCACCGTCGGTACACGGATCGATGCTTCGTGGCACGACCGTTTGTATTCCGGATTGCGTGTCTTGAAGTGACACCCGTGGTCGGAAGTAAAGAGCACGATCGTGTTCTCGATCAGATCGAGACTCTTCAGCGCATCCATCAGTCGTCCGAATGCCTCATCGAGCCGCTTGATGCACCCCCAGTACCCGGGCAACTGACGTTGACTCGATCCGCCGAGTTCGGCCAGATCGGGTGGAGTCCAGGCATTTTCGTAGCGCTCGCGGTAGCCGTCCGGGGCCGGATAGTCGTCCAGCCGATTGCGGTGGTGTGGTTCGATATAAGAACAGAAGAGGAAAAATGGCTCATCCCTGTGCTGATCGATGTACTCGATCGCGGCATCGGTTTGCGCATCGACGCGATAGCCTGGTTTCTCGAACGGTTCGTCATCATTGTCGAACACGCGAAAGTTGTAGGCATCGGACGAGAACTCGAGCACATTGGCCGCCCGCCAGTAGTCGTAGTCACCACGCTGATCGGCTGGTACTGGTTCCTGATCGGCGAGATGCCACTTGCCGATATACCCGGTCTGATATCCCGCGTCCCTGAATCTGGTGGCAAGTGTTGGCGTTCCCTTGGCCAGTGGGATGCCATTGCGGAAGCTGCCCGTCGTCGTCGCGTACTGACCGGTTTGCAACGACGATCGCGCCGGACCGCAGACTGGCTGGCAGGTGAACGAGTTGGCGACGTGCGTCCCCTCATGACCGATCCGATCGAGGTTCGGCGTCAAATCCAGCGGATTGCCATGCAGTCCGGTCGAATCCCAGCGCTGCTGATCGGTGAAAAACACAACGACGTTGGGTGATCCGGTTCGCCTGGTCATTTGGAGACTTCACTTTCTGCTGGATTCGCTGGCGCATCTTTCGCACAGCGGAAGCCGAGATTCCCGGTCGAACTTTCTGGTGTGTTGGAACTCCGTGCATCGACGCGATAGCGGTTGCAATACGATTTGTGGCAAAGGTAGGAGCCTCCGCGCATCACCCGGCCGATTCCGGAGCCGGGTCCGTGCGGATCATGCAGTTCATGGGATGCATAGGCATCCGTCGCGAACCAGTCGCTGCACCATTCCCAGACATTGCCAGTCGTGCTGAAGAGGCCGTAATCATTGGCGGGGAAGGCATCGACCGGAGCGGTACCGATGTGGCCGTCGGCCCGGCTGTTCTGGGTGGGGAACGTCCCCTGCCAAACGTTCATCCGGTGCTTGCCGGACGGATTGAGATCGTTCCCCCATGGAAATCGACGACCGACGTGACCGCCGCGAGCGGCGAATTCCCATTCCGCTTCCGTGGGTAGCCGCGTGCCGGTCCATTCGCAGAACGCCTGTGCATCGTTCCACGAGACGTGGATAACCGGGTGCTCCAGTCGCGAGTCGATGATCGAACCCGGACCTTCGGGGTGCGCCCAATCGGCACTGTCGATTTTTAGCCACCAGACGGAACCGGGCACACGTTGTTTCCCGGTGCGCGCTAATCGGTCGAGCAGCCCTTCGAACACG
>JBBJOX010000144.1:0-438 GCA_037724245.1 Thermomicrobiales bacterium
AATCCTGGCCTATTCGACGATTTCCCAATACGGCTACGTTGTGTTCATGTTTGGTATTGGCGGTGAACACGGCGTGGCGGCCGCATCGTTTTACGTGATTGCGCACGCTCTGGCGAAGAGTGCGTTGTTCCTGACGGCCGGTGCCGTCACTGAAGCGACCGGTCAGAAAAACCTGGGTGGTGTCGGCGCACTGGCCAGGCGAATGCCATTGCTGGCGGTTGGCAGTGGTGCGGCGGCTGCGGGGTTGATTGCCTTGCCGCTGACGATCGGATTCTTCAAGGACGAGTTCTATTTCGCCGCAGCCTGGGAGCGGCATCCAATGTTCGGTGTCGCCGCCGTGGCCGGAGCCGCGCTGACGTTTACTTATATATCGCGATTCTGGCTGGGCATCTTCGGCCCGTTCCGTTCGGGCAGTCAACCGAAGAGCGCACTGAAGTC
>JBBJOX010000144.1:448-7018 GCA_037724245.1 Thermomicrobiales bacterium
ATCGTCGTCCTCGGTGGATTGGTCATGCTCGGCGGAATCGTCCTGACTCCGGCAATGCGCATGGCGGAGCAGGCAGCCTCGGTATCGCTGTTGCACGATGTGACGATCAGTGGCGCTTACCACTTCGATCTGCGCGCCGAAAATGTGATGGCGGTGGCAACATGGACCATCGGATCACTGCTCCTTGTCGGACGCTCGGTCTGGTGGCCGGCCGCGATTGCGGTTTCGCGCTTCGGTCAGCGGATCGGACCCGAGCGGTTGTACGGGCTGAGCCTGACCCAGCTGAACCGGTTTTCCGACTGGTTGCATGACATCGAAGTCCGCGACTTGCGGAGTCGTATCGCCTCGATTCTGGTTCCAGCCGGTGTGCTGGTTGGCATCGCGCTGTACGTGACCCCGAATTCCAGTGAATTCACGATTGGTGAGATCGGTAGAGACGATGTGCCATCGATCTTCATGTTGCTGCTGGCCATGTTTGCCGCGGTCGCGATTGCGCTGCCAAGAGACCACCTCAACCTGGCACTCGTCTTATCCTGCGTGGGCTACAGCCTGTCCGTGCTCTACGCGTTCATGGGCGCACCGAATGTAGCACTGGTTGCAGTATTGATCGAAACCGTGTTCTCACTCCTGTTCATCGGGATGCTAATCCTGATGCCAAGGACGATCCTCCGCTACGAGACAGTTCGACGACCGGAGCAACGGCGAGTCCGTCGCGATGCCTTGCTGGCGTCGGCGGCCGGTGTCATGGCGTTCTTTGTGGTTTGGGGGTCGCTGTCCAAACCGGCGGCCCAGACGACCGCGATCGACCAGTACATCGAACTGACGCCGCTGGCCCATGGCAAGAATGTGGTGACGGTGGTGCTGGCCGATTTCAGGGGACTGGACACCGCTGGCGAAATCACGGTCATCGCAGTCGGATTGCTGGGAATTCTGAGTCTCTTGCGAATGGGGCGGTTCCGATGACAACTGTCCTGACGCAGTTGATCGCCCGGGCACTCCTGCTTCCAACCTTCCTGATCGCACTGGCAATCATGCTCAAGGGCTATGCCGATACCGGTGATGGCTTTTCTGCCGGTGTCATTGCTTCGCTGGGAGTATTGATGCAATGCGTGGCCTTCGGTCCAGATGAACTCGATACACTGCCTCTGGTGAAATACGCTCCGGCGGGCACGTTCGTCGGATTAATTCTGGCGTTGATGATTGTCTTCGTTCCAGCTCTGTTCGGTCCGGATTTGTTGACGCATTGGCCGGCAGCCGGAGACAGTGCGACACATTTTGGTACGCTGGAATTCATTACTCCGGTCGTGTTCGATATAGGCGTCTTTCTTGTGGTGTTCGGGTTCTGCGTTGGTGTGATCGGGGCAATCGCCAGAGCGCAGCAGCGCGTCTTGCGCGATCGAGCCCGATACGATCGGTTACTTGCCGAACGAACGGCGAAGCGGGAGGCTGCACAATGACCCTCATCCTCTCGCTTGCCGTAGCGATCCTTTTCGGATCGGGCTGCTATCTGATGCTGAAACACGATCTGATTCGTCTGCTGGTCGGCATGGTGCTGATCGGTAATGCGGCCAACCTGTTCATCATGTCGGCCGGGTTGCAAACGGGGAATGCCCCGATTTATCCACTGCGCGGTACGGTGGCCGATCCACTGGTGCAATCGATGACGCTGACCGCGATTGTGATCAGCTTTTCGGTTTCGGCACTCGTTCTGGCGTTGATCTATCGGCTCTATTCATCACACACCGCGACAACGCTCGAGGTCTTCGCGCAGGCTGAAGAAGCGCAGGCAGAAATCGACGACCAGTCCGAAGAACTGGTGGAGGGAGCAGGATGATCGAGCTACCTCTGGCGATTCTGTGGTTCGGTGCCGTCATTTTCGCTCTGCTCGATGGAACCAATCTGAAAGTGGCGTGGGCATCAGTCGCCGTGCTGATCGCGGCACTGGTCTCGATAGTGATATTGGGTGTTTCTGTTTATCAGGACGGCACACAATCCGTCACTGCCGGTGGCTGGGCACCTGGGATCGGGATCACGCTGCGGGTCGATATGCTCGGACTCGTCTTCGCCGTGCTATCGATCTCGGTCCTGATCATGGCCCTTGCGTTCGAGGTGATGCAGGATGTTCGGGCTCGGGTGTTCCCTGCGCTCGTAATGTTTATGGCGATCGGCCTGACCGGGCTGTGCTTCACCGGCGACGCGTTCAACTTCTATGTCTTTTTCGAAATTGCTATGATCAGTGCCTACATCATGACCGGCTACGGAGAAACTCCGCGTCAGTTCCGGGCGGCATTCACATTCACCGTGGTGAATCTGCTCGGGTCGGTCTTCTTCCTGATCGGTATTTCGGCGCTCTACCACAATACCGGTTGGCTCGACATGAACCTGATCGCCCAGCAGATGCCGCAGGTGGCACGTAATCCGGCGATTCTGTCGGCAACATTCATATTCGTCGCGTTCAGTATCAAGCTCGGACTGTTCCCGTTTCACTTCTGGTTGCCCGCTGTTTACACCGGCACTCGTGGTCCGGTGGCGGCAATGCTGAGCGGTGCCCTGGCCAATATCGGAACCTACGGCATCCTGCGGTTCGGGGGCGAGATTTTTCCGCGTGAGCTGGAAAAGAGTTCGATGGTGCTGATGGTGCTGGCATCGACGAGCATTGTCTATGGTGGGTTGCAGGCATTGTCACGACGTTCTGCGAACGAGGTCCTTGCCTATTCCTCGATCGGTCAGGTTGGCTACATTCTGGCAGCGATCGCCGTCGGCGGGAAGGTAGGATTTTCGGCCGCAATCGTGTTTGCTGTGCTCAATTCACTCAACAAGACGTTGCTGTTTCTATCGGCTGGGCAACGTGGCGTGATCGTCGGCACCGGGTTCGCGATTGGGGCATTCAGTGTGGCCGGGGTACCACCGGTAGGAGGCTTCATCGGGAAGCTGGCGGTGTTCCGGGCAGCGGCCGAAGAGCAATCGATTTTCCTGTTTTCCCTCTTTCTGGTCGGCAGTGCCTTGTCATTCGTCTACATGTTCCAGTTATACCGGCGGCGGCAGTGGATGGATGAGAGCGAGGAAGAGCATCGCGTTGGGACGTTCGCCGTGATCGGTGTGATCGCCGTCACGATCGTGGCGATTGGTATCTGGCCAGAACCGCTCCTTGTACTCAGCGAGCGTGCTGCTGACGTGCTACCAGGTGCAGCACGATGATCCTGCTTTTGGTAATCGCGGGTTTGACCGCAGTCTATGTGATGACGCTGGGAAGTCTTGCCTGGGAAGATCTGGTGACCGGTTTCGCGGTTTCGAGCGCCCTGCTCTGGTTCTTCCGGTCGAGAACAGTCAAGCGGCATCCGCAATCGAACGCGGATACGATCCTGATGCTGAAGGAGACACCGCGTTATCTGGCGGTGGTTGCCTGGGATATCGTTGTGGGAACATGGCAGGTCACGCTTTACGTACTGGGCATCAGGAAACTTGATCATCCGGGGATAATCAAGATTTATTACGACGAGGAGTCGAAAATCCGACTCGGGGTCGCGCTGTGGGCGATCTCGGTATCTCCAGGGTCGTTCGTAGTGGATGTCAATGATGAGGAGCATTATATTCTTGCGCACCTGATCGACATCAGCGACCCGGATCGCGTTCGTGAGGAGCTCCATCGCAAGTATTTGCACGTGCCTGGTTCGCACGTGGATGACGAAGGAGTGCGCGAACATGCATGAATTTGTGTATGCTCTGGCACTTGGGTGGATGACCTTGTTGCTGGGCGTGTGCGTGTTCGAAGTCGTGCGCGCGAAGTCGGAACTGGTGCGCGTGCTGGCGCTGGACACGCTGGCGCTGGTACTGGTAGCCGTGCTGGTGCTGTACGCGACGACAGAGGGGGTTTCGTACTATCTCGATGCGGCACTGGTTATCGCATTGCTTTCCTTTGTCGGCACGCTGGTGGCATCCCGCTATCACAGTGAAGGGAAGATCTTCTGATGCGAGCGTTCGTCTTCGACGCGTTGGTTGTTTTCGGCACACTGGTGATGACACTTGGTGTATTCGGGATGGTCCGCATGCCCGATCTCTACACGCGGATACACGCGGCCAGCAAGGCAGTATTGCTTGGTGTCGCGGTACTGCTGGTTGCTGGCATGGTGCAATCGGAAAGTTCGATAATCATGCGGCTGGCGCTCCTCTTCATCGTGCTGATGCTGACGACACCAGTGGCATCGCACGCGATAGGACGGGCCGGGTATCTTCAACACGAACGGATGCAAACTCCGGGAGCGATCGACGAATCCGGAAGTCATCTCGCTGAAGATGATCCGGCCTGGCGGGTCTAATCAGGATTGCAGGGGAAGGGGCCAACAGTGATTGACGAATCGGAACGCACAGAACGCACCATACCAAGGGAAAGTCGGCAACAAACGGTGGCAGGTGAAGCCAGGCCGCAAACGGTGCCGCTCGAATCGGTAACCGAACGGCACAAGGGGTTCCAGTGGACACCGAAACTGGTGATCTGGACGATTCTTTTGATCGCCGCACTGATATTCCTGCTCCAGAACTTCGACGATGTCCGGATCAACCTCCTGTTCTGGGATTACACTCTGCCGCTGGCGTTGATCGTTGGAATCTGCTTTGTGCTTGGGTACGTCCTCGGCTGGATCCGTCCGGTGTTTCGGGCCCATCGTCGCTCGTGAGTCAGCTGCCTGACGGTTTTTTCAGTAGATCCGATCAAGAGCGACCGTTCCGACCGTTGGAATATCTCGACGGCTACCTGCCGATCGAGGATCACGGCCTGATCGGAGATGGCGCGACGGCGGCGCTGGTTGGTCGTGACGGCGCAATATCCTGGCTTTGCGTGCCTCGATTCGACAAGGTTCCCATTTTCTCGTCAATCCTGGATCGGGATCGCGGTGGAGCTTTCCGGGTCGAGGCTGGCGTTGTACTTGGAGCGAGACATCGTTATCTCGCCGATTCACCGATTCTGATTACCGAACTCAAGGTGGCGACCGGAGTCCTGCGGATTACCGATTTGATGCCACTCCGGAACGAAGCCAATCTGGCCAACGAAGCGGCGGCAGCAACCGGTGAGCTGCTGCGCTGTATCGAAGTGATTTCCGGCGAGGTCACGTTCTCGGTGGCGCTGTCGATTCGTGGTGGAATCGACGCCGTACGCGACGGTGACAATATTCGAATCTGGGCACTGCGATACCCGGAAATCGATCTGCAACTCGAAGCATCGAGACCGATTCAGGGAGCCGGTGGATCCTGGACGTTGTCGAAGGGCGAATCTGTCTCCTTCTGCCTGCGCTGGAATGGTGGAATCGGCGCCTCTTCGGTCGATGCACCGGTTTCGGCCGTGACGAACACGATCGCCGGCTGGAGTACCTGGCTGCAGCAGTTCTCGTATGCAGGTCCACATCATCAGGCAGTCAAGCGATCGGCGATAACGATCAAGTTGCTCGACTATGTGCAGAACGGGGCACTGATTGCAGCACCAACCACGTCGCTTCCCGAACTGATCGGTGGTGAGCGGAACTGGGACTACCGCTACGTCTGGATTCGCGATGCATCCTTCGCCGTCTATGCCTTGCGCCGCCTGGGTTTTCAGGAAGAGGCGTGGGGATTTCTGCAGTGGGTGCTGGAACAGGCGAGCGCCAGCAAGCTGAATGTAATGTATACGCTGGATGGCAGCACTGCGATCGAGGAGCATCTCGATCCGGATCTGAGTGGATACCGAAACTCGGGACCGGTGCGGTGGGGTAACGGCGCGGCGGGGCAATTGCAGCACGACGTGTTCGGTGAGATTCTCGATTGCGCCTTTCAATGGACAACGCACGGCGGAGTGCTGAGCAAACCGCTGTGGAGTGAATTGCGCGGTCTGGTGGACCGGGCTGCCAACGAATGGAACAAGCCAGATCAGGGTATCTGGGAGGTTCGATCGCAGGGTCGGGTTCAAACCTATTCGGCAGGAATTTGCCAGGTGGCGCTGAATCGCGGCGCTCGACTGGCACGCCGCTTCGGGTTCGATGGCGATGTAGCGCATTGGGAAGCCACCGCTACCAAAATTCAGGAGACGATTCTCAGAGACTCCTGGAACGAACAAGGTCAATACCTGGCGCAGGGTCTCGGCGGCGATAGTCATATCGATTCAGCAGTGCTGGGCTTGCCGATTCGCCGGGTCATCGATGCGAAGCATCCGCGCATGGTCGCCACGGTGCGGGCGGTGGCCGAACACCTCAGCGCCGGCGACGAGCTGCTCTACCGGTATCTCCCGGAAAAGTCGCCCGATGGTCTGGCCGGTGGCGAGGGTGCGTTCCTGCTCTGCAGTTACTGGATGATCGACAACCTGACGATGCAGGGCCGGATTCAGGAAGCGATGGATCGATTCGATCAGGCAGTTTCGCGCGTCAACGACCTTGGGTTGCTACCTGAAGAAATCGATCCCGGCACGGGACGGTTTCTGGGCAATTTCCCACAGGCGTTTAGCCATCTGGGAATGATTTCCAGTGGGTTCAATCTGGGTCGGGCTCTGGCGCAGCGCTGAACCGGATCAGGCCTTGGCACGGTAAATCGGCACACCATCGATCTCGG
>JBBJOX010000145.1:0-6947 GCA_037724245.1 Thermomicrobiales bacterium
TGGCGTCAGCGACATCAGGAGCGGGAAGATTGGTGCCATGCCAAACCCCATCAGCATCAGGCCGGCAACCGCGATTTCGAACGAGCCGGTCGCGTAGAGAATGCCACCGATGACATTGCAACTCATACCAAGTTGGACCATGCGTCCAGTGCCGATGCGAGCGGAAATCACCCCGAGCGTCAAGCGCCCCAATGCCAATGCACCCCAGTACAGGCCAGCCCACAAACTGGCAACGCCTTCGGATTGACCGTAGCGCTCACGCAGGACCGTGAAGGCCCATTGACCGGCGGTGAACTCGACACCGGTACAGAGGAAAAACAGGCCAATGTGAATCCAGACCAGGTGGTGGCGGAGCACATCACGAACCGGTGTGGCTACGATCGTTTCGTTACCGGATGTGTGCGGATTGCTCCCCTGATCCCAGAGGTTGCGGGTGGTGACGAACGCGAACATCATCAGGAAGAGAATTGCTCCGACGATAACGTACCCCCAGCGCCAACTCGCCTCGAGCTCGAGAACGCCGCCCATCAGCAATGGACCAACGAGGGCACCGACACCGAAAAAGGCGTGGAGCCGGTTCATCACGGCTTCGCTGAATCGTTCGGCGGCGAAGAAGTTGAGAGCGGAATCGATCGCGCCGGAACCCAGGCCAATCAGCACTGCGAGGAGCAGGAAGATTGGAAAGAAGGGAACGATGGCGTAGCCCATCAGGCCGGTGGCGACGAGGCCAGTGCTGGTAACCAGCAAGCGGCCAACACCGAGCCGTTCGATGATCTTGCCTGCAACCAGTCCGGAGGCGATATATCCGATGGCCGAGGAGACAAGGATGAAACTCAGTCCCGTTTTCGGCAGCGAGAAGGTGGTTCGGATCGATGGCCAGGCGACCCCGAGCACGGCGTCGGGAAATCCAATACTAATGAAGGCGAGATAGCACAGGAAGAGAATCAGCGTCGACGCGGCGATGCGGGATTGAGCCGTAGCCAAGGGGTGGTTTCAACCTCACAGGAAACAAGGACCGATCAGCGCAGCATTGCGTGATGGTTCACCTTAGCATCCGGAACCGATCGATGGCAGCCGTGGCACCGCCGAAGTTTCAGGGCTACCAGGTCGGTCGCGACGCATGACGGCGCTGTTCCTGTTCGTGTTCCTGTTCGTGTTCAGTGTCGGGAACGACTGATGCCGCCAGACCGACAAGCGCGAACCAGATCGCGAAGCCGATCATCGCGCCGCCAGTGTTGGCGATCAGATCGTCCACGTCGACAATGCGGCGATTTCCGAAGGTCAGCAGCGTGAAGAGTTGCATGCCTTCTATGGAAGCACTGGCCAGAAATCCGGCGATCGAAACGTTGCGAAGCGATGCGAGTTTCGGTGCAATGCAGGGAAGCAAGAATCCCAGTGGAATCATCATGATGATGTTCAGGACGAACGATGCCTCACCGATATTGGCGAACGGTGTCAGGTTGATCGACGAAGGAATCAGCGAATCGCGACGCAGTGCTTCCGGAACCACCCGCATCGGGAAGAGCGTGACATCGAGTACGGCAAATCCGTAAACGATGAATGCGAGCAGCGCGACGATCTGGGATGTGTTGAGTCGGATCAGACGGGTCACCAGCAGCAAAGGGAGCAGGATGGCAACGAGCAGCAAAAGTGGAAGAATGACCGTTGCCGACGAAACAGTTTGAAACACGCGCTGAACCTCGATCGAAAAAGCGTATTCGGGCCACACCCGACGGCATGTCTCCACTCTCGCCGGTCGACGTTGCGAATCCGTGACCATCGCATTGCCGATCCGTTGTGAGATTGTTGTGATTGTGTATCGCGAACCTGTGAGTTAGCCGGGAGTGGTTATCCGGAGGCGCTGACCAGCTCCCAACACGCGACTTTCAAGCAGGTTCGTCCACGCTTTAGATTGTGGAGGCGTTGTCCATCTGAAGCGCCGCTTCGATAGAATTGCGGGAAGTCGACAATCGAGTCACACCAAGATTCTTGACTTGAACGCTACAGTGGAGATGATAAGCGCGTGAACAACAGTGAACGATTGAAACTGATCGGTCGAATTCGGGACATTGGAATGAAGGCGACCCAAGAGTCGCTTGCTCAATATGAACACGGATTGCTCGTACTCCGGGGATCGCTCGCGTATGAATTCTCGGTCTTCATCGGAGAGTTAGCCCAAAAGTATCCTTGGAATGAGAGATTTTCGGAAGTCTATCTTAGAAATCGATTCATCCCGGCGCTCTCTGCCGCGCAACGCGGTGACAATGGATCGATTGAAGACTGCTTAAATCAAATTATTTTGGATGTAGAGACCTATTCCACGGAGAGACGAATCGTCATACCCGTGAGCAGAATGCACTTGTCATTGGAAGAATTTTCAGTTGGCAGAGTTAGATTTTGGACTGTTTCAGAACAATCACCGCTTCTCCTACGCTCCAAGAGTGATAGCGTCCAAGGCTCAAACACTGTTGATTCTCCAGAAATGATTTATGGCGATCTAATCAAGGATAACGACTTTATAGGGAAGGTCGTTGCCGAAACGTCAGTAGTCGCAGAACATGGAAGGGCTATCGAAATTGCCGAACAGGAGATTCGGCGAGCCCTCGGAATTGTCAACTTTGCAAACGCATCTGTACATCTTTCTACAGATCAGGCTGATTCCTTCGCCGGAATTTACGAGAACTCAAGTCCAACTGTAAAGCTCAGCCTAGTTGTTTCTGAAACGGACGAAGTTACTGACCTCCAAAGTGAACCGTCAACTTGGCCAATCGAGATTACCTCTGCTCTACTCGATCATTTTGACAAGTTCGGTTTTTCTGATTTATCTCTATTGTTGATTCAGCCAGCGAAATCGCTGACGACTTTGGAGGATTCGCTGCTGCTCGCAGTCCATTGGTTCGCTTCTTCTCAGACTCAGGTCGAACTGGAAAACCGACTTCTCAATTTGGTTACTTGCCTCGAAGCGTTATTCGGTCCTAGAGGTGGCATCGCTATCAAAACGTCAGTCGCGGAAGCTACTGCCATCGTAGTTGGCAGCAACCTTGACGAACGTTTGGACATAAAAAGATTCATTGTCAACGCCTATGATGCCAGGAGCGAAATATCTCACGGAGGTAAAAAGGCCGTTTCAGTTGCTTTGGTGTCAGAGTTAAGAAGCATTTGCGCCAGAGTCATTACAACGCTCGTTCACTGGACAACAAGACTCGATACACAAGTTCAACTGCATTCTTGGTTGGAGCGTCAGAGACTTTCTGGTCAATCATCAGAGCCAATTCCGGAAACTGGAAAGCCTCGGACGATTCGCCGCCTTCGCGAAGAAAGAAGATTGACAATTGAAGAACTAGCGGCTGCAACGGGGATTAGTCTCGAAGTGATGAGGCTTCGTGATTCGGGAAACGCCACGCTATTTATAGATGAGATTCAGAAGTTGGCGAAGGCATTTGACCTACATCGTTCTCAAATTGAATTAGCCAACACTCTCCGCCTGATAGAGGTTTCTGAACATTGGTTCATGCTTTCAACGCAAAAAATTCAACAGGGACAATGGATAGCTAGAGTGACTGGGTGGGATTTTAGTGAGGCACCTGAGCGACCCACTGGGTTGCTGGATCCTGAAGACCAAGAATCCAGATCGCCGTCTCTTTTGCTTCACGAGTCCTGGACCGCAACAGGATACGGATGTGCCAACACGCTTCGACTCCTTGAAGCAAAAGTCAGAAAAGCGATGGAATCATGGCTCACTTCAGTTGATAACGCGAAGGCGAATTGAGCATTTGAGCACGTGAAAACACGATATTGGGCTTTGAGCCAGACCATCACTCAAAGCATGCTCCAAGATGTCGTAATCTTCTAGACGATCACATCGGGACCCTCCATGGCGATCGCATCGATTTCGTCTTTTCGAGGACGGTACCTTCGAGGAAGCGCATCGCTGGTTTGGTGATGTTGATTAAGAGGCGCACGGCGATGTCGATAGCACGCAGCCTCTGCATGGCTGAACTCCGGGCCGTGTCGAGGCTATTCATTGTCGCGCAGAGTACTGCGCAACTAAAGCGTTGTCGTCGAGCCCGGCCGAACGTTGACACTCGGATGACACAGACATAGCATGGGTCAATTGGTTCAACCGTTGAACGAATGTGAATCGGGAGTTCGATCAATCACGAAGGATAAGTTGCTGTGAAACGTATTGGCATCGTCGGTTCAGACAATTCGCACGCAATTGCCTATTCAAAATTGATCAACAAGGCAAAGATTGTCGGGGATGAAGCGAGCGTAGTCGGCATCTGGGGGCAGGATCGAACCCGGACCGAAGAAGTGGCCGGGCTCGGCGAGATTCCGAAGATCTACGACACGTTCGATGGCATGGTGCCGGATGTCGATATCGTCTTCGTGGTCGACCGGCATGGCGATTTGCATGCGCCGCACGTCCTGCCGTATCTGGAAGCGGGGATCGATGCCTATGTCGACAAGCCGATCGCAATTTCGCTGGCCGATGTGAGGGCGATGATCGCAGCGGCGGCGAAGTCCGGATCGTTTCTGACATCGATGTCCTCGTTGCGGGTGGCTCCGGATACCGATCGGTTGGCGGATCAGATTGCCACGATCGGTGAGGTGCGAGCGGCGCAATTCGCCGGACCTTGCGATTTCGAGAGTGAGTATGGCGGGCCGTTCTTCTACGCAACGCATGTCGCGGAAACGGCATTGCGGCTGCTCGGAGACGAGATCGAATCGCTGGCGGCACATCGTACCGGCGGCACGGTCGTGATCGACGCGGCGTGGTCGGGTGGTCGGCAGGCGACATTCACCTATCTGACCGGGGCAGCCTATTACTTCGGGGCGACGTTTTTCGGGTCGAAGGGTGTGGCGACGGGTACGATCGCCGTCGATGACAGTGGCTATGCCGAGATCGTCAAGGATTTGCTGGCGGCAATCGATTCCGGCCAGCGACCGCTGACGGACGATCAACTCCTGACCCCGATTGCGATCGTCCGCGCGATTCAGCAATCGCTGGAGAACAATGGGTCGCGGGTGTCGATCGCTGATGTTGTAACCGGATCTTAGCCAGGCGGAACATTCGTTGGCGGTCATCGATGCGGCATCAGATTCGGTTCGCTCAGGTACCCGAATTACTGGTGGCCACGGCGATTCCGAGCGTGACCGGTATTGCTGCACGCAAGGTGTTCTGAATTTCGGCGACGGAATCGGTGCGGATCATCAGGTCCTGGATCTCGGATTCTGCAGCGTTGGCAGTGACGCTTGCGTTGTATGTGACGCTTCGGGCAGGTTCACCGATGCCTTCGAACTCACCGATGACATCGACTTCGACATGCTGGACATCGATTCCGCGTTTGGCTGCCTCGCGGTAGATATCGTAGCAGTAGCAGTTGGCAAGGGCCAGAAACAGCAACTCGCCACCGTTGATTCTGGATCCATGCCCATCGGGTTTCGCTGGAATTCCCAGCGACGAGGTCACCCCGTTCGTAGTCACACTCGTTTCGAAGGTTTCTCCGCCGCTCCTCAGGGAAGCACTGATCTTCATCTCCGGAATTCCTCGCCTGATCGGTCTTACAGAGCCCAGGCACGGGTGATTTTGCCGATCGCCGTGATGATATCGCCAATGTCGTCGTCGTTGCCAAGCAGCATGGTTTGGGTCAACCAAACGATGTGATCGCCGGCGTGATCGGCGTGCGGAACGTCGGCGAGATTGGCCAGACTTTCCGCACCGAAGCGATCGCGCAAGGTGTTGCGAATGGCTGGTTGGTGGATCAGCGGCACGTAGCCCCCGGAGCAGGGAATGCCTTCGGTGCGCAACGCGGTCAGGAACTCGTCGCGATGGTGTCCGCCGAGTTGGACTGGATCGTATCTGAGCTGATAGAGATGCCAGGATGTCCGCGTGACATGGTCGTAGCGTTTGATCGGGATCAGTCCGGGCAGCTCGGAGAGTTCACGATCGAGACGCTCGGCGTTTCGGGTGCGGATCGTCATCTGATCGGGTAGGCGTTCGAACTGCCCCTGCAGAATCGCACCGTTCCATTCGGACAGGCGGAGATTGCGACCGAGAATCTCGTGCTGGTACCAGCCGCCCTCGTGGAGTCGGCCGACGTTGTGCAGTGACCAGCAGAGATCGAAGAGACGCTGATCGTTGGTCAGAATCGCTCCACCCTCGCCGGCCGTCAGGTTCTTGCTCGACTGGAAGCTGAAGGTCCCGATTGCGCCGATTGCACCGACACCCTTGCCGCGCCATTGCGATCCCCAGGCCTGGGCGGCGTCTTCGAGTACGGGCACACCGTGGCGTTGGCTGATCTCCATGATGCTGTCCATATCGGCGGGATGCCCACCGATGTGCACGGGCACGATTGCCTTTGTGCGTGGGGTGATCGCTTCCTCGATTCGAGCCGGATCGATGTTGTTGGTTTCGGGATCGATATCGACAAAGATCGGATGCGCGCCAACCGAGAACGCAGAACTGGCGGTGGCGATGAAGGTGTAGGCGGTCGTGATGACTTCGTCGCCAAGGCCGACATCGAGGGCCTGGAGCGCGACTTCGAGCGCGAGTGTGCCGTTGGGAACGGCAACGCCGAACGATGCATCCTGAAAATCGGAAAAGTCGCGAATGAAGCTGTTGACTTTGGTTCCGGTCAACTCGCTCCATTGTCCGCTGTACAGGACATCGAGCAGCAAATCCTCTTCACGTTTGCCGAAGATCGGCCAGCTGGCGAACGGCGCTGTCCGCACCGGCGTGCCACCATCGATCGCCAAAAGTGTTTCACCTGACTGTTGTCTACTCACCTGCGAGACCCCTGTTCCGCATGAGCTGTGCCCAATGCACAACGTTTGACTCTGATATCCCTCGGCAGTGACGGTCGTTCGCGTAATTGTATTCGTTTACACTCTGAACGAAAAGCGTTTCCGTTTGAAAGAAAGTCGTTTCAACATGCCTACACCGA
>JBBJOX010000146.1:0-1530 GCA_037724245.1 Thermomicrobiales bacterium
GATTCCAGCTCCCGAGATTGATCTTTCTCGCGGTGTTTCTCCTGTCCGTCTTCCCCAGTCCTGCCGGTGCCATCGTCGCCGCACAGGCCAATACCATCTGGACCCAGGTTGAAACTCCGCTACCTGCTCCTGGTGCCGTGATCGTTGTTTTCAGGAACGATGTGTTTACCGCCGCGAGCGATGTCGCGGCGGCATCCGATGTCGACGTTACGCAGACATACTCGAGTGTCGTCAATGGATTCGCCTCGACAGTCGATGCCTCGACCTTGCGTGAGCTCGCGTTAGACCCGATGGTAGCGATCATCGTTGCCGATTCGCCGGTCGAGCCATTCGCCCAGATCACACCGACGAATATCAAGCGGACCGGAATCAGCAAGTAGGCTTCGGCAGGTATCGATACCATCGAGCAAGTCACGAATCCGAACAGCGATCACGTTGCCAGCTCGATGTCGGAGATCGAGCTATATGGCGACGCTGTCTTCGGACCTGCGTTCATTGTCGAAGCCAGTCCGGTAGACGTCGCAACCGCAAAGGTGATCGAGGAAGCGGTGGATGAGGACATCCAGACCGAGAAGATCATCGAGGAACCACCAGTCGAGGAGCCCGTTGAAGACGACGAGACGCTGCCGACCGAAGACACTGAGCTGGACGAGACTGGTTAGATCACCAATTTACAGAGCAACGGTAGGCGCAGAGCTGGTCTCTGCCGGGGTCACCCTCGAGCTAATCTCGCGTTCAAGGGTGTCTTTGTCCACCATCGATCGGCCGCTCCTGGTACCGGCTTCGCCGGGGGATTCTTCGTTGCGACTCAGAATGACGGAGGTGGAGGTGGTCGGCGTCCGACAACTGGAGCGACGGCCACGGCAGAGACGAGCTCTACGCCGACCAATGTCAAACCAATACGCCGGGAATGTGTGCGCGGTGGGCTGATCCTTCGTGCCTCAGGATGACCGTGGCGAGCTGTATGCCGTCATCCGTTGCGGCGATGTGGATCGGCTTCGCCGGGGGGATTCTTCGCTGCGGCTCAGAATGACGGAGGTGGGGGTGGTCGGCGTCCGACAACTGGAGCGACGGCCACGGCAGAGACGAGCGCTGCGCCGACCACGGTCAAACCAGTACGCCGGGAATGTGTGCGCGGTGGGCTGATCCTTCGTGCCTCGTGATGACCGTGGCGAGCCGTATGCCGTCATCCGTTGCGGCGATGCGGATCGGCTTCGCCGGGAATTGCGATGCCAGATGCTGATCCTACGTGCTTCAGGAGGATCGTGGCGAGTTGAGCGTTTGGCAGGTCAGGTCTTTGCGGCTCGGGCGGTCATTCGGGCGATGTCGTCGGCGAAGGTGATTTCGGAGTTGTCTTCGGGCGTATATCCGATCACCTTGCGGGCGTTGGTGATGCTCCAGAAGGTGCGGGCGTTGTTGGAGACTCCGTAAAAGACATGGAAAGGCACGCCGAACTCGTCGTCGATATCCGGAGTTTCGATGGACTTGACGAAGAGCTGCTGCAAATCGCGCTCACTGATGTACCCGGCG
>JBBJOX010000146.1:1540-6502 GCA_037724245.1 Thermomicrobiales bacterium
AATTCGATGCGTCGATCTCGCGTGGAGCGACGATCCGGACCTGTACAATTTCCAACTTTCTGCCCAGTGATCCACAGGCGTAGACAAAGCCCATCGACTCGTAGGCGGCCTTGGCCCAGCCGTAGAAACTCTCGGGTCGTGGGAAATCTTCCGGTGACACGCGATCGATCAGCCCGTCGTGCCATGGATGCTCGTACCATTTCGTTGCCTGATTTGTACTTGCGGCAACAACGCGTTTGACGCCGCAGCTCGTCGCGAGATCGTAGACCCGCTGCATCATGTCGACATTCTTGCGTTCGTCTTCGTAGACCGCGTCGGGTCGAGGATGGATGTAGCCAAAATGAACCACCGTCTCGGCTTCGCTGAAACGACGTTCCAGTTCGGAGCGATCGGCGGTCAGCAGATCGACGATTTCGACTCCAGGAACTTCGTCGTTGTCGCGATTGGTCTTCCGAATGTCTATCAATTGAAGATCGTAGCGATCGCGAAGTGCGGGAAGAACAAGACTGGCGATGTAGCCAGTGCTGCCTGTGACGAGAACTTTCTTTCGATCTGACATGCCTTATCCATTCTGAACCGACTGAGGTCGGACGAACTGTGCCGGAAGTACCGGCACGAGCCACTCATTTCCCTGACCGTTCTCGCACCAGTTGTACCGCGAACACGAAACTGCATCTGGCCATCCTCGATCGTCCGCGATTCATCGAGGAATTGATCGGGGTGGCGGGTATAATCTCAACGCCATATACGGCAGGCATCATGCCGACGGGTCGTTCGACCTGTTTGGCTCGGGGAGACCCCTGTGATCGACGAGGTTCGACATCTGCTGGAGTTCATCGTTCGAAACTACGTGGTGCGTGATGAAGTCCGTACCATCGACCGGGACGCTTCGATCATTCCAGACGGCAAATCAATCGAAGAAGACAAGCAACACGCCGTTCGCCGCGAGTCGGATCATGCCAGGGCGTTGGGCGATCGCTTTGAGGACGGCCTGGTGATGGCCTGGCATCGCTATTCCCGGGGCGGCGTGGAACTGCTGCTCGACGATCGGAACGAAGCGGACAATGCGGTTGCCGATGCCCTGATCCAGCTGCTGGTGAGGTTCGATTTGGCCACGTCGCGAACCGAGGAAACCGACCCCCTGCATTACGCCTACTACGTGACCGTCGATTGGGATCGGCTCTACACCCTCGCGACAGCGCAGGGTATCGAGCTTCGGGGAGCGCTGGAAAAACACACTGCCGGAGTCGATGCATCATGAGCGATACGCTTCAGGATCGGCACGTCGACGATGTGGCAGAAATCACGGCGAAACCGGCACGTTCGCGCCGGAAGAGTGCAGTTCGGGCACCAATGGTGCTTCGGTTACCTGATCTCGAACAGGAATCGCAACTGGCTGAGCGGATTGGGATCCAATTCGACGATCCGAGGCGGTTGCGACTGGCGCTGACGCATCGCTCAGTGCTTCAGGACTGGAGCAATGTTGGCCACGTCGATGCGATCATGCAGAGTAATGAACGGCTCGAATTTTTGGGGGATGCCATTCTCGGGGCAGTGGTCGCCGAGTTCCTCTACGATCGCGATCCGTTGGCCAACGAAGGCTCGCTGACTCGCCGCCGCGTGGCGATCGTCCGCGCGGAAACGCTGGTTCGCTGGTCCCGCGAGATTGGCTTGCCGCAGCATCTCTACCTCGGCATGGGTGAGAAGGTCACCGAAGGCGCCCGAGACCGGATTCTGGCGGGTGCCTTCGAGGCGTTGGTGGGCGGAATCTGGATCGATCGCGGGCGGAATGTTGCCGAGGCGATGGTGATGTCGTTCCTGCGGCGCGATCTGGAATCGATTCTAACCGAAGAGGAAGAAGCGAACCCGAAGGGCAGACTTCAGGAAATTGCTCAGGAGCGAGCCAGCCCCACACCCGACTATGTCACGATTGGCAGTGAAGGGCCCGATCATGCGCGGCAGTTTACCGTCGCTGTCGAAATCGACGGTGAACGACTTGGTGAGGGCCGCGGTCGCAGCAAACGCGAGGCGCAGCAGCACGCGGCACGGGAAGCACTGCGCAACCTGACCGTCGGAGATCTTACTACTGGCAATGGAACGAAGTTCCCTGATCAGCAAGGACCATCGAGCGATGTCGGGTAGATACGACGAGATCACGATCTTCGGTGGAAATTCGAATCAGCCGCTGGTTGAGGAGATCTGCGAGTATATCGGCCTGCCGGTGGGTCGGGCCGAGGTCTTCAAGTTCAGCAACGACAACACGTTCGTGCGGATTGGCGAATCTGTGCGGCAGAACGATGTATTCGTGATTCAGTCGTTCACGACGCCTGTTAACGATTCGATCATGGAAATGCTGATCATGATCGACACGCTGAAGCGCGCCTCGGCGGGCCGGATCACGGCGGTTATTCCGTACTACGGGTACGGCCGAACCGACAAGAAGGATCAACCCCGGGTGCCGATTACGGCGCGGCTGGTGGCGAAGCTGGTGGTACAGGCTGGAGCGGACCGGGTCTTGACGGTCGATCTCCATGCCGGTCAGATTCAGGGATTCTTCGACATACCGGTCGATGAAATGAGCGCAATGTACCTGACTGCCCAGTACTTCGTGGACAAGCGGCTGTCCAATCCGGTGGTGCTTTCGCCGGATCTCGGGAACACGAAACGGGCCCGGAACTTTGCCGAAATTCTGGATTCACCGTTGGCAATTATCGAGAAACGTCGTGTCGGGAATGGCGACAAGATGGAAATGCTGAACCTGATCGGATCGGTCGAAGGCTGCCAGGTTGTTATTGTCGATGATGAAATCGATACCGCTGGCTCGATGAGCCAGGCGATCGAGGTTTGTCTGAACAATGGTGCTACAGATATTTATGCGACCTGTATTCACCCGGTCTTTTCCGGCCCCGCGGTGGAACGCTTGAATGCCAGTGCGCTGAAGGAAGTGGTCGTTACCAATACGATCGCGCTGCCGCCGGAGAAGTGGTTCGACAAGCTGACCGTGCTCTCGATCTCGGCACTTTTAGGTGAGGCGATTCAGCGCATTCACTCCGGATCCAGCGTGTCCACAGCCTATCGCTCGGCAGGAGCTGTGCAGACACGGCTCTCGCTCGTACCTCCCAGTTGACGGAGTGGCGCAACTTCAGCCGTGAGTTTGGCGTTCCCGTTTCATGAGTCATCGCCCTCGTCCCATGTTCCTGATTGTGCTGGTGATTCCGGTACTGGCGGCCATACTGGCCGCCGGGTACTTCCTTGTTGTGTCGATGACCGACGATCCCGATCCTGCACCAGCTCCGCCGGAAACACCGCAGGCCACCGTGATCAGTAATGTGTCCAGCCCGGAGTCCGACGCTGGAACGCCGGAACCGAATGCAGGGACATCCGAAACCGGCAGTCTGACCGATTTGATGTCCTACGCCCCGGATCGATTGAGCGACGGAAGTTTGCCGTTGCCGGAAGTTGCCACGTACTCGAACATTTCTGCCTGGTTGAGATATCAGGGGTTGCCCGAAGGTTCCCTGACCGAGGATCAGGCCGCGAGCCTGGCATTGCCGCCGATTCTGGCCGGTCGCGGTCTCGATTCGGAATGGGAAGCGACCTACGGATTTTCGCTCGCCGACGTTGATCAGGTGCTGGCGATCGGTCAGGCACCCGATTACATTATGGTGCTCCGAGGTCAGTTCGACAGCGACGCGATGATGGCGGCATGGACAAGTGGTGCCTATCAGGCGGTTGCGGTCGACGGCACCACGATCTGGTCGGTTCACCCGGTCGAAACCGATGCCGTCGATCTCTCCAACCCGTCGAGCAGGTTGGCGATGGGGAGCTTCAACAATCTGGTTCTGCTGGAAGATGGAACCTTGATCGCGACGGCAAAGTTCAGCCGGATGCAGAGTGTGCTCCCGGTTATCAACGGAGAAGCACCGTCGATCGCGGCAAATGGTGACATCGAGATGTTGCTGGAACTGGAAGCCGGCGATCGTGGATATCTCACCGCGGTGATTGCACGTGGCGATTTCCTCGAATCGGCGCCTGCCGATACCCGGGTCACGTTGCCGGCAGCAACCTCATCCGACCGTGGTGCCAACACGGTTGCCACGCCTGACCCGGGAGAGATGCCCGAAGTCCGCATGGTGTTGTTCGGACTCATGGCGCCGGACGACACTGTGAGAGAAGCGACACCGGTCGCGACGCCATCACCGGACGTTGCCGCTGTTGTCACGCTTGCTCTGGTTCTCGACGAGGATGTCGTTGCCGGTACGATGGATGCGATCGGTTCCCGTTTCGAGACGGAGATCTCGCTCACCACGGGTGAACCTTTTGCTGACTCATGGACGTTGAGCGGATCGATCAGCGACGAGGATTCTCCGTTGCTGGAGATCGAAATGATGGCGACCTCGACCTTCATCGACTGGATTCAGCTGGTCGACAATCGCGACTTCGGGTTTCTAACCTGGACCGGAAACGAAACCCCGTAAAAACTCCGACCGAAACCAGATCCGGTTCCGAGACGTCACCGTACTGTGCAGACGTGGTCGATGCGATCGCCGCTGGCACATTTTAGACTGTATAAAAACGCTCCGGACGTACGCGGAGAGAGGAAACACCATGGCTGGAATCATTCATACATCCGTCCCGACATCAACCACCCGCCGGCGTTTGCTGGCGGGAACGCTCGGTGTGTTTGCCGGTGTCGCGTCGAATCGGGCAATGCTGGCCCAACCCGGCTCAGCAACGCCCGAAAGCCCGGCCGTACTGAGCGGCGGACCCGAGCGCATTTCGTCCCTGCTCTCGATGATTCCCGAGGAACTCGTTGCCCGGAACCCGTCGGACGATGTCGTTTTCTACTACGCCGATATGCAGCGCCAACTCGATGCTCTGGGGATCCCCCGATACGACCCCGCCACCGACGAATTGCCTGACGGGTTCACCGGAGCGATGGTTGTGCTGGCCACGGCATCG
>JBBJOX010000146.1:6512-6938 GCA_037724245.1 Thermomicrobiales bacterium
CGGCATCGGTTGGCTACCAGTACGGACGCGAGCCCGAGTTTCTGTCGACGTTCGGATTCTCCGCCCTGCAGGCCGAGGAAACGCTCTCGATCGGGAATCCGCCAAATGACCTGACGATTTTCCGGGGAGGGTTGCCGGTCGACTCATTGCCGGAGATATGGCAGGGCAGTGGCTACCTACGCGAATCGAGCGAATCCGGTGCTGATATCTGGACAGTGGGGCGGGATGGCGAGCTCGATCTGACCACGAATGTCAGTCGTTACGGTGTCGGTGCATTGAACAACGTCGCGATCATTGGTGAAACGGTGGTGTTCGGGCGATTTTTCGCGGATGTCGAGTCGGTTGTCGAGTTGGCGCAACGGGAAGGTGGGGCAGTTGCCGACCTGGCGGGTATGTCGACCCTTCTGGCCACGCTGACCGAAGACA
>JBBJOX010000147.1:0-6925 GCA_037724245.1 Thermomicrobiales bacterium
CCGGGACGACGATCGAATTGCCACAGCGACCGGTGCGAATTGCGTCGTATCTCACTCAGGCGGCGGCGCTTTGGGATTTCGGAATCGAATCGATCGCCACTTTCGGCTGGATAGCGGCGAATCTCCCGGATGGCGATCACATCGCCTGGGGTAATGTCGATGTCGCAGCGACACCACAGATCAGTAACATTGAGGGCAGTGTCGAACTCGAGCAACTGGTTGCGGCCGATCCGGATCTGATCGTGACCTGGACGTGGAACAAGGACGATGTCGCCAACGCGACAAATGGTTCCCTGCCGGATCAGCTCGATCAGGTACGGCAGATCGCTTCGATCATCGTGCTCAACCAGGGAGATCCGACCGATATCGAACTTGGTCGCGTCGAGGAACTCGCGATTGCGCTCGGGGCTGATCTCGAGACTCAAGGCATTGTCGAGTCGAGGACGGCGTTCGAAGCGAAGGTTGTCGAGTTCGGCGAAGTCGTCGCGGAGCGTTCTGACATCAGTGCGATCTTCGCATCGTTCGGCGATCCGGCCGTCTACTATGTGGCCTCGCCGGGGTATGTCGCCGATGTGGGATTTGTGCAGGCGCTCGGGTTAAATCTGGCCAATGGCTATTCAGCGGATGCCACGCAGTACTGCGAGGAAATCAGCTCCGAGCAGGCGATGAAGTATCCGTCGGATATTGTCTATCTCGATGCGTACGGCGTGAAGAACACGTTGGACCAGATTCAGGTGGAACCGGTGATCGACACGCATCCGGCGATCGCGTCGGGTCAGGTCGGGTTCTGGCAGCGCGATTTCCCGATGACGTATGCGGGGATCACGGAGTTTCTGGAGGCGATCCTGACACCACTGCGCACGGCCGAAAAGGTGAGTTGAAGCGGTACCTCTTTCGGATTGATCCAATCGTGCTGCCATATATTCATGGTGTCTCCGATACGCGCATATGATGCGGCTTCCGGAGGACCAGGCTGATCGGACATGGCAAGTGAAGCGCTCCAGAAGCGTCTGCTAACGTTGGCAAAGGAGTAAAGATCCCAACCTGACGGGATCTATTTCGCCAAGCCGAATGAGCAACAGAGAGGAGGAGCCAGTGGAACCCCGGAAAGAACGAACTGCGCTGGAGCGGGAGTTCGCGCGTGACATCGAAGACGGTACGGTCGAAGCCCAGGGTAACGAAACATCTTCACGGAGAAAGCCTGTGGCGCATATTCTCGTTGGGTTTATTGGATCTGGAAAAACGACCTTTGCGAGAAAACTTGAAGAAGAAACAGGAGCGGTCAGGTTCACCAAAGATGAATGGATGGTTCGTCTCTTTGGCAACACTTCACCGAAAGAGACATTCGAAGTCCTAGATAACAGGATGGCTTCCCTTGCAACGGATATAGCACTCAAATGTTTGAAGGCAGGAATAGATGCTGTTATTGACGAAGGTTTTTGGGAGAAGGAACACCGAGATGAAATAAGAGCAAAGGTCATGGATGTTGGTGCTGTCCCAAGAATGTATTTTTTCAATGTGCCTCTTGAGGTCATGAAAGCACGAACGTTGAGAAGGTCGGAAACACCGCCGACTGATTCTTTCGTCATTGATGAGGACGCTTTCAATCACTACTGGAGTTTCTTTCAACCTCCAGACAAGGATGAAGAATTTACGGTGATAGAGGAGTCGGGTGGGCCCCGACGATAAGCGGGTCTTGTAAGACCTTTCGTTTGTTTTGCGGATAACTGCACTTGGCCGCAAAGTGTAACGACCTCCTCCGCGGGGAGGTGATGGTCTGCTACGCGCCGAGCACGCGCTGGTCGATGAACTCGTTGCGGAACTTGCCGTCGGGATCGAACGTCGACATTAGCTGCCGGAAGTCCGTTAACCGTTCGTAGCGCGGTGCGAGATCGTGGGCGGTCGCGGCGAAAGCCTTGCCCCAGTGCGGACGGACATCGAACGGTTTCAGCATTTCCTCGAGGCGCGGCAGCAAACGCTCGACCGGATTGGTATCGATCAGCCACGAGAAATGAAACGCCACGGTGTCGCGTTGATACGCCGTGCTGAGCCAGAGATCGTCGGCGGCAATCGAGCGGATTTCGCCAACCAGCAGAAACTCGCGCATTTCAGGTTCGAAGGCACGCAAGGCCGCGATCACATCGACGGCGCGTGATCGATCGACCATATATTCCGACTGGATTTCCTCGCCACTGGCTGGAACATCCTCCAGCCGGAAATGCGGCAGACGCTGGTACCAGGGTCCCGGCACCATCATCTGCGGTGTGCAGTTGACACTGCTCCAGCCGTCCATCGGGTTGCGATCTTGCCTGGCCGGAGTTGCACTCCAGCGGGTGACCGAAGAGGGAACCACACCATCCTCCAAACGGTGCTTGACCCAGATCACCCCTGCCGTTTCCCGATAATAGGTAAAGATGCTGACACTGTAGGCGCAGGAGAATATGCCATCGAAATTGGTCGTCAGATCGCTCCACGACAGGTCTTCGAAGACTTCCTGGCAGGCATCGAATGTCGGCTGGACATCAAGGGTCAGTCGCGTCGCGATCCCGAGGGCGCCAAGATGGACGACCATGCCTGGAAAATCGGCATCGCCGCGTCGAGCCTGGATGATGTCGCCCCCGGCGGTGACGAGCTCTATGCCCGACACGGCCGACGCGAGATTGCGGTTACGATCACCGGAGCCGTGCGTTGCTGTCGCAGTCGCGCCACCGATGCAGATGTGTGGCAGTGATCCGGTGTTGTGCAGGGCCAAGCCTTCCGCATGCAGTGCCGGTCCGAGTTCACCGTAGCGAATTCCGGCACCGACTGTGACCGTCATTGCCTCGCGATCGATCGTCAGATTCGGGTCTATTCCCTGCAGTGAGATGAGTTCAGCCGAATCCGGAATGCTGTTGAAAGTGTGCCCGGTACCGAGAGCACGAATGCGATGTGCCTTTGACACGATCGATTGGAGCTCCTCGATCGATACAGGTCGATGGATCGTCTTCGCCCGATAGGTGTAGTTGCCGGCCCAGTTGGTAGTTCGCTCCGTAGTGGTTCCTGAGTGATCGTGGCTCATGGTGGTTCATCCCCGGCTTGAGGTCTGCAGAAACCTTCTGGTTGTTTCGTCTGCGTTGAGTATCGCCGAACTCCTATCTGTTTTGGGTGATATCGGTGGATCGCCAGAATCGGTTGAGGAGTGCCGCATTCTCTCCAGGCGGCATCAACCGCGCCTGACAGAAGTCGAAAATTTCGTACCCGTGGATCCGGAAGTTGATCACGTTTTTGCCGCGCAACGTGAGTTCGAGAATGTAGCCGGTGCGGGTGTCGACGCTGAACATCTGGTCGTAAACGAGATTGCCGATTGCGTGAAAGATCGGCTTGCCGGCGTGGACATCCATACCCATGATCGTGTGTGGATGACTGGTGACGACGGCAGCCGCACCGGCGTCGATGCAGGATCGTGTTACGTCAACAACGAAGTCCCGTGGAGTCCAGAGATACTGTTCACCGACATGAAAGAACGGGATCACAACATCGTATTCACTGGCCAGACGTTCGATATCTTTAATAATATTGGCAACGTCGAAGGGATTGGTCCCGGCACCGTTCTTGGTCGCTCCGGTATAGGCATCCTTGACTGACCAGGAGCCAGGAAAATCGACCATCGCGGTCACACCATCGATGCCGATGATCGCAATCGAAACGTCGTTGATCTCGGTCTCGAATGGAGCACGCGCAGTTGCCAGATTTTCACCGGCGCCGAAATGCAGCATCCCCGCTGCGTCCAGAAAGCGGACGGTATCGGCAAAGGCCTGTTCTCCGTCTCCGTTTGCGTAATAGAAGGCGTGGTTGTTGGCAAGACTGACCACATCGACTCCGGCCATTTTGACGCCTTCGATTGCAGCGGGGATCGTCACGAAGTCGAGTGTTTTGTCACTGATGAGTTCGAGATCATGATCTTCCGGGGTATCCGCCTGCTCGATCGTTTCCGAGACGAAGCATTCCCAGTTGCAGATCGTCAGATCGAACGTCGACAACATCTCCTTCAATTGAAGCATCGGAAAGGTGTGATCGCCGTATTGACGCATCCGGTGCCCGACGTTGCGACCGAAGAGAATATCGCCTCCGAACCCGATTCGGGTAATCGGAGCGCTATCGCTTCCCGAGGCAAGCAGCGGGTTGTCACCATCGATCGAGAGTGCGGACACCTGAAGCTCGATCTGCTCGGTTGGCACCAGCCCCAGAGCACCGGGTTCGCCCGAGAGTCGAGCGGCAAGTTCCTGATAATCTGCCACCGTCTCGTCTGCTGTGAATCCTTCGCTAACGAACCCGTCGATGCCAATCCGGATAATCGGCAGCGAGAACGGACATCCGACCTCCCGCCAGTCCGTGATCGTGCCGTTCAGAAGCGACGCGATCTGCGACGATCCGATGCCGTGGAGTGGCAGCCGTGGTGACGTTACGAAACTAAGCCCGGTCGGGACACCCTGAGCGACAAGTCCGTCAGTTGCCGACTGTCCACCACTCGCCGCGACAGGCGGTCGTAGTCCAAGCGGGAGTGTCGTCGCGGCTCCGGCAGCGAGTGCGCGTCGGCTCAATGAGGTTTTCGAGATCTCGGTCATGGGATCCTCGCTCTGGTGTCAGTTGGGCATCATCCTTTATACCAACAACCGTGCCGGACCGAGTACTACATCTCGCCGGTATACTTCCTCGCATCGAGATTTGGTCCGAATGACGGATCGAACGACTTCGACTATCTACCTCAACCGGGCGGGATTTGTGACCGAAGGTACGACGATCGATTTGCCGGAGCAACTGAGCCGGGCCGATGCGCGATTCATTAAATTGATCGTCTTCATCGGCGGGATGACGAGTCTCGGGGCGGAACTGTGCGCATCGCGGCTGATTGCCCCCTACTTCGGGACTTCGACGTTCATCTGGGCGAATGTGATCGGCCTGACGTTGACGTTCCTCGCGATCGGCTACTGGCTCGGGGGCAAGGCTGCCGATTCCTACCCTAGACTCTGGCTGCTGTACAGTATTACGTCAATCTCCGCGCTCTTCGTTGGACTGACGCCATTTCTGGCGCGACCGGTGCTGCAGATCTCACTGGATGCATTCGACAATGTCGAAATCGGCGCGTTCTACGGTTCGCTGGTGGGAGTGCTGATCATTCTCGCAGTGCCGGTGACATTGCTCGGATTCGTTTCGCCGTATGCGATCCGGATGCTGGTGCCGGATGTGTCGCATTCCGGCAACACGTCGGGCAATATCTACGCGATTGGAACAGTTGGCTCGATTGCCGGAAGTTTCCTGCCGGTACTCATCCTGATTCCGCTGGTCGGGACGACCCGCACCTTTCTGATCCTGGGTCTGATCCTGCTGGTTCCTTCGGTAATTGCGCTGATTCGCTTGCGGGCAATCGCGCAGGCATCGCTCTCGGTGGCGATGGCGATCATGCTGGCCGCGGTGTCGGCGGTGGTCGATCAGACGCCGATTCGTCCGGCGGAACGTGGGGTCGTTATCTACGAGACCGAATCCGAGGAGAATTACATTCAGGTTGTGCAGGACGGCGACCGGGTGTTGCTTTCGCTGAACGATGGCCATGCCTGGCACTCGATCTATGATCCGGGTACTCCGCTGACCGGTGGTCCGTGGGATTACTTCATGGTCGGTCCCCTCTTCACGCCGACGAGCGGAGCAGCGACGATCGACAATGCGTTGTTGATCGGGCTGGCGGGTGGCACGGTCTCGAAGCAGCTGACGCTGGGCTACGGTCCGGTTCCGATCGATGGTGTCGAGATCGATGGCGAGATTGCGCGGGTTGGTCGCGAATACTTCGATATGAACGAACCGAATCTGAATGTCCTCATCGATGACGGTCGTTATGTCTTACGAACCTCGACCACGAGTTACGATCTGATCGGGGTCGATGCGTATCGGCAGCCGTACATTCCATTTCAGCTGACGACGCGTGAGTTTTTTCAGGAGATCGACGATCGGCTCACACCGGAGGGTGTGGCGGTGATGAATGTCGGGCGTACCGAAACCGATTTCCGCCTCGTCGATGCGATTGCCTCGACAATGAATGACGTCTTCGCCAGTGTCTTCATCATCGATCTCGAGTTTTCCGACAATAGTATGGTGATCGGAACGCAAACTCCGACGTCGCTCGACACGTTCGCGCAATCGGTGGCAGCGCAACCCGCGGGCTCGATCGTGCGCGAAGTGGGCGAAACGAGTATCGCGACTGGATCGATGCGCGAGGTGACGGAATCGGGCGAGGTCTGGACGGACGATTACGCCCCGGTCGAACGAGTGGTCGACCAAATCATTTTTGGTGCGGCTCGCGACGAGAACGAAAACGAAACGGAGCCCTGAGTGGTATCGACAACCAATCGCAAGCTCGATGTGTTGCAGAGCGATCTTCTTCGCCGGGTGCCGTTTGTTCGGCATGGTGTGACCGGGCGCGTCGCCGGACTTGGTGCCGCCGATGGGAATGTTGGCTACGGTTCGCCGCGGGACAAGGCGGATGCCTGGGAGATGCGGCAGCTCTTTTGCGCCAGCATCGATGTCGATCCGCATTCGCTCGTGACAGTTGGGCAAATTCATGGCAATGATGTGCGGGTTGTGCGCGCCAGTGACGCCGGCAAGGGAGCGACGCCAGAGTCGACGCATCTCGGGTTGGCCGATGCCCTGATTACGAACGAACCTGGTGTGACGTTGATGACGCTGCACGCCGATTGCCTGATGATTCTGCTGGTCGATCCGGTGAGTCCAGCGGTCGGGGTAGTACATGCCGGTTGGCGCGGCACCGTGATCGACATCTCCGGAACTACGATCTCTGCGATGCGAAACGAGTTTGGGACAAAAGCATCTGATGTTCGGGCGTTTCTCGGTCCGGCGATTTGCGGTGCGAGTAACGAGGTCGGACCGGAGGTGA
>JBBJOX010000148.1:0-1748 GCA_037724245.1 Thermomicrobiales bacterium
TGGAAACCCGGGCCGGGCCATCCACCTGATGCACGCCGTACTGCTCGACGCCGTCGCACAAAACCGGAAGCAGGTAGATGCCTGGGACATTCGCCGGGCGCAGGAGGCATTGACGGCAGCCGGTACCGAACCAGCATCAGACCGCACTGTCGACCGGGTTGTGCAAACCCGTTTCGAGCTCCCCGGATTCGAGGAGGCATCACCACCCGCCGAGCGCCGGCGCCGGCCTCGTTCCGGAGGTGCCGGATGATGCCGCACACGACAACTCGTCTTGACATATACGTCACAAAATATTACCCGTTCGGACACGCAGTCAACACCGTCGTGGACACCGTATGCTGGTTTGCAACGGATTGGGATCTTGGGAACATGAGGGACGTGGTCAGGCTGGATCGGGTATCGATCGAATCTGCAGAGCGCGAGCAACCGGGTGTCGGGCATCCGGGTTGCGGCGTGCAGGCAGATTCGATCGGTGCCAGATGGTCAATTGACTCTCGAAGCAACCGGATGCAGCAACCAGGGAGGAATGCGGACGCCGAAGGCGGCAGTCACAGGCAAGGATCGTGGAAAAGCCATCGGGCATCGCACGTCAACGGCATCGGTCGGGTATCGAATCGGAGCGCCAACTTCGAGTTCGGGAACCAGGCCCGCCAAACGGTGATGCAGATGGGTGGAACCACAGTTCCTGCGACGAGCCGGAAAACGCGAAGTTGTATGAGCAGCATCAGCTGGATTGCGGATACAGAAAAAGCCCGGAGCGCCAACTCCGGACCTTCTCGCAATTCAATGTCTGATGGTGTTGTCGGAACCCGATCGGATAGTCGCCAAACCGCCTGATCGCTCACCGACGTGAGAGTTGTGTTTCGTTCATTCCCGGAGGGGAGGGTTTTGTGTACCCGAACGTTGAGAACATTCTAGCCAGCGCCATCACGGCCTGTCAACCCACGCTGTGCCTCATCGGCACGGTCGAGGCGACCGGTTAAACCGTGGCCAGGCGAGAGAGCAACCGCGATTCGCGGCAAAGCAATGCAGCGCACGAGACCGATCAGGTCACGGTGCAGCCTGCTGCTGCCTCGGATGCGGTGACCGGGATCGTCGGCGATGCCTCCGCCACCAGTTCCCGATCCGGCGACGACGCTCGTCGCCGCGGTTGGTTCTGGCACTGGAATCACGTTGTTACCCAGTACTCCCCCCTCATCGGGCTCAAGGGTGTCGGGTTGCTGAACTCCTACACCGTCTGGACCGACCGCCGCGAGGAATCACCACATCGTGGGTACGCCTTCCCATCGCAGCAAAGCGAAGGTGACTTCTATGGAGAAGATCGGGCCGAACTGATCACCATCAACAAAATCCTCGTCACGCTCGATCTGATCGAGATTCGCAAGGAAATGGTGTTTCGGGTCGACGACCGTGGACGCCGCTGGAAGGTTCCGCACAACTTCTACCGGGTCAAGGATCAGGGCGATGGTGTCAGTCTGACGACCGACGCTGTGCGTCGGGTTGTCGACCTCGCAGACAGCGATCGCACTGTCTATCGCTATCTGCGGCGGCTCTTCTCGCCACGGTTCTCACCGATCGATGGCGACAATGTTTGGCACCAGATCCTCGAGGAATTGCGCCCTACCGAAACTTGGCAGCGTCTCGCCGCCCGCACCGCGAAGGACGAGACCCGTGCTTCGGCGCGCAGCAAGGCGGGCCACGCCGCGCGACGAGGTAACGGCACCAGCGGTAATTTTTCTTTGCCCAAC
>JBBJOX010000148.1:1758-6898 GCA_037724245.1 Thermomicrobiales bacterium
ACGACAGTGACAATGCGACACCCGAAGCGACAGTCGAAGACAGCATCAACGACACAGGAACTGTCACCATTGACACACCTGCTGTCGCTGATCAAACCTCTGTTGCACCGACCAACAATGGTTCGGCAACCTCTGTTGAACAGTCGAACAATGGTTTTGCCGATTCCGGGGCAACCAGTGTTGGCCCGGACAACACTGCCGGGGCAACCTTTGTTGCACCGACCAACAGTACGTATTACCAAGTAAAAACAACTACAACGACTACCGGTTCAACCGGAGAAACTGATCAGTTGGCGTCGACAGAAACCGCTGATCCGGATCCGGATCAGCGCCCGACGACAGTTCCGGACGGGTCATCGATCCCGGCACCAGATTCCAGGCGCGATGAGGATCTGGCGATTCGCGGATTCGAGGAAGCCAATGAACGATCGACGACGATTGCCGAACGTCGACTGCTTCGAAATTTGGCAGCCCAGTTCGATGATGCCGCCGCCACAAGTTCGATGACGGGCTGGCGCTGGGTGGCCGATGCAATCGACGAAGCGGTATCGGCGGGGAGTCGCTTCGTTGCTCCGAAGCGGATCCGCGAAATTCTCGGACGGTGGCAGATCGAGGGACGGGGAGGCGCGTTCGCTGGCAGCGAACCGAAGCGTGACACCGAGGCACCGGTGATACAGATTCCTGTGACTGAAAAGCGCCGACCGGCGGGGCCTCGCGATCGGGCGGCGATTCCGGCGGCCAATCCGACCGGTCAGCCACCGGCACCATTTGCCATCGAGGAATGTGGCCGCACCAACCGCCAGGTCTGGAACGCGGCACTCACCGAGTTGCGGGAGTCGCCTGTGTTCGGACGAGCCGGAGCGGAGACCTGGCTGCGCGATACCCATCTCATCGGACGGACCGTACAGGGTGGTCTTGTGGTTGGCGTTAGCAACGCCCTCGCCCTGCGCCGACTCGAAGGTCATTACCTGAACACGATTCGCGACGTACTGGAGCGGATCACGGGTGTGCTGCAACCAATCGAGATTGCCGACTACCGGACGTGGGCAGCACCACTGACCGACGAAGACATAGCCCTCTGACCCGACACTCACTTCTTGGAAGCGTAGCGGTCGGCCTGTGTGCCGACCAGCAGGTGCACTACCGGTTAGCCGACTGCAGATCATGGCAGAGACAAGCTCTGCGCCTGCCATTATCGCGAAGGACGTTCGCTCAATCGCTGGGTCAGCGGTAGAGCCTGTCCTGATGTTTCAGATGACCATATGAATGGCCGTGACACATCGGGCGTACCAGCGTAGGCTGAGCGTCGGGGAGTAGCGTTATCTGGAACAGGGTCTCTGGCATGCAGCGAAGCATTCGCAGGATAGGCGGTTTGGCTCAGCTGCTTACGCCCCGTAATGTCATCGCCTGGGGTATCTGCGCGGCCAGTGGATGGCTGGGAACCTGGATCGGTGTTCCGGTTGCCTGGCTGGTCTGCCCGATGATCGTCGCCGTTCTTCTCCGCCTGGGCAACCTGCCACCCGGTCCACATCCGCAATGGGTCTTCAATGGTGTGCAGGCGGTCATCGGTGTCGTGCTGGGCGCCACATTCTCACTCGATGCGCTCCGGCCACTGGCCAGCGATGCGATTCCGGTGGCGGTCTCGGTGTTCGCGGTTCTGTTCGCCAGTATCGTTGCGGGTCGTGCCCTGACCCGGTTTGCCCGGATCGCACCAACCACTGCCCAGATCGGCTCGATCCCTGGCGGTGCCGCCGGAATGATCGCACTGAGTGAGGATCTCGGTGCCGATTCCCGCCTCGTTGCTTTCATGCAGTATTTCCGGGTCGTGCTGGTGGTGGTTTCGATTTCCGTGCTCGCCAACTGGGTGCATGGCGACGATGAACTCTCCGCCATCCGCCTGGCAACCGTCGCCCCGGATACCGACTGGCGAAACACAGTGCTCGCGATCGCCGTCGGTGGAACCGGACTTTGGCTGGGACTTCGGCTGAGGATTCCTGCCGGCAGTATGCTCGGTCCATTGATGATCGCCGCCGCCGTCAGCTCATTGAACTGGGAACCGATCGTGCTGCCGGCTGCGGTGCTGCCAATTGCCTATCTGCTGCTGGGGACACGGATCGGCGCCCGGTTCGATCGCGAGCTGTTGCGCCGGATCCGGGGCATCATCTGGCATCTCTTCGCGTTCGTGGTCGTGCTGATTCTGGGCTGTGCGGTGCTGGGGTATGGCTTGCATCTGGTGACCGATATCGATCTACTGACGGCCCTGTTGGCAACGTCTCCGGGCGGGATGGATGCCGCCACCATCGCCGCCCTCGAAACCGGAGCCAATACGCCGATCGTGGTGGCGATTCAACTGATCCGAATGCTGGTCATGATCATCGTCGGACCAATTCTCGTCCGCAAGCTCATTCGCCCGGAGACGATTCCGGGATGACACCGAGCGCCTGCCGAACTTCCCCGAGATGATAAGCGGAGTGGGAGACGACAGCCATTGCGCCGGCAACCAGATCTGCATTCCAGTCCTCGGTGGTTTCGACGAACTGCCTGAATTCCCGCCATTTCTGGCCAAGATTCTCGATGAGTTCGGCCCATTCCGCATCGGTCACCGAGGTGCGCTGCCAGGCCAGAGACCAATCGGCCTCGTAGGTCGGATCGTCGCCACCAGCTGCCGCATGCACAAGCAGAACTTCGATGTAGTAGGCGATGTGATCGATTTGGGCGGCCAGTGTTCCGACCCGGTTCGATGCCGATTGCGATGCGGTTGCGCTCGAGACATTGGCCAACGTCTCGAACAGCGATGAACCGGGATCGAGGTAGTGAATGTTGCCGTGATGAAAGGTCTCGGTCATCTGTTCGATGATCGCTTCCCGAAACACGGACACTGGAATCGAACTGCTCGCCATGGTTTGAACCTCATTCAAGTTGCACGTGTTGAGACACCGATTCGAGAAAATCCGGCAGAGACAAGTTCTGCGCCGACCTTATCTCATTGAGTCCACACCGCTACCATCAGGATTGGCGGGCGCGGATGACAGCCAGGGCCTGACGGATCTCGCCGAGATGGTAGGCACTGTGGGCAATGGTCGCAATGCAGCCACCAATGGTCATTTCGTTCCAGACCGGATTCGAACGCACCAGATCCTGCATCCGACTGTACTCGGATCGGAGATTGGCCCGTAGGTCATCCCATTCGGCATCTGTCACCGTCGTCCGCGACCAAGATCCGGCCCAGTCGGCGTGTGCACCGCCGGGACCTTCCTGAGCGAAACGGATCGCCTCTGTCAGATAGAATGTTGCGTGGTCGACCTGTGCCGCCAGCGTCCCCACCGAAGAAGCAGACGCCTGCGACGCTTCCCCTGCAGTCACCTGACTGAGTGTTTCGAAGAGCGATGTGCCCTTGTCCAGAAAATAGCCATGAACACTTTCGAATGCCTCTTCGAGACCACCAAGCACGGCTGAGCGCACGGCGTCAGCAGAAATCTGATCGGACATTTGAATTCCTTGCTAGCGAAACGGGACGACCTGCGGAGTTGGCCGCACCGGGCTGCGCTGGGCAGACCCACGTATCGATTCGCCGAAGCGAACCAGCAGGGTCCCCAGGCTCTTTCGTAACCAGCCCGGACCAACCAAACGATGATACGCCTGAACGTCTGCGGCAACCCTGCTCTGTCGTCCTCGTACCTGTGACTCGATTTCGAGAAGTTCCAGCATCATGTTTCCTTCCTTTCCTGTGAGTCCAGTCTAGGAGTGATACCGGTCAAATCTCGTCCTGATTCAGAGTCAATTCAGAACAAATGTTTTGCTCACTATTGAGGTCAATCAGCCGCCATCCGCGGCGTACCAGCCAGGTGTCGCCGATGCGATGCGCTTCGCGGCACGCAGCGCCCCACTGGCAAATGCCGAACGAGAGAGGGCACGATGCTCGATTCGGATTTCCTCGTCGGCGCTCGAAAACACCACGGTGTGCTCACCGGCATTACCGCCACCGCGCATCGCCTGAATACCGATCTCGCCATCGATTCGACGACCAATCCCGGATCGCCCGGTGCTGATCGTGCCACCGTTGCGACCGCGCTGAATCGTTTCGGCCAGCGCCAGCGCCGTGCCGGAGGGAGCATCGACCTTGTTCCGGTGATGCGTTTCGACGATCTCCACGTCGTACTCGCGCAACTCGGCGGCCATCCGCCGTAACGCATCGTGCAGTACGGAAACGCCGAAGCTCATGTTGCGCGCATACCAGATCGGAATACTCGCCGCGAGCAGACGCAGCGCCGTCAGATCATCGTCGTCGATCCCGGTCGTACCAATCACCAGTGGCAGCGATCGTTCCGCGGCAGCCCGGGCATGGGCCACCGTCGACGATGCCGACGAGAAATCGATCACCACATCGACATCACCCGGAATCTCGGCGATCGACGTGACCTGCGGATACCCGACACTGGCATCGTGCGCCGTTCCCTGACGCACGATCCCCGCGACGATCTCGACCGTGTCGTCACGTTCGGCCAGCGTCAGGATCTCCCGACCCATGCGACCCCTGATTCCAATGATGGCAATGCGAAGTGGTGATGAACTCACGCGGCGACCTCGATATCCGGATTACTGCTCCAGCTGGATGCCTGGCTGGTCACGACGCGATCCGCCGTGAAGCGACAAGCCTGCAATGCTTGCAGGAGATACGTTTGCGATGCAGGGAGCAGCCCTGTCAGTGGCAATCTCACCTCGGGGGCACAGAGGCCAAGCATCTGGGCAGCGGCCTTGACCGGAACCGGATTCGTTTCCACGAACAGGGCGCGGAAGAGGGAAAGTAGATTGTAGTGCAGCTCGCGTGCCTCAGCGAATCGCCCGGAATTCGCAGCGGTCGTCAACGCTGCCACCGCTCCGGGAACGATATTACTGGCGACAGAAATCACCCCGGTGGCACCGACACTCATCGTCGGAAGCGTCAGCGAATCGTCGCCACTGATCACCGAGAATTCGAGACCGCTCGTCAACTGCACGATTTCGCTGGCTCGATCGACGCTGCCGCTGGCTTCCTTGATCCCGATCACGTTCGGCAGCGAGGCGAGACGGGCGATCGTTGGTGGCAGTAAATCACTCCCGGTGCGTCCGGGCACGTTGTAGAGCACGATCGGCAGGGTCG
>JBBJOX010000149.1:0-6890 GCA_037724245.1 Thermomicrobiales bacterium
AATGTGGACATCGCGACCTTCGCATGGTGCGGTTCCAGTTCCAGCGTCGTGATTTGACCGCCGTCGGGTAGGGCGCGGGCGAGCCAGATCGTGCTGTAGCCGCCCAGGGTTCCGATTTCGAGGATGCGTTTGGCACCGCACATCTTGATGAAGAGATGTATCAGCTTTCCCTGATTGGCCGCTACCTGAATCTGTGGCAGACCGCCGGATTCACTGTTGCTCAGTGCATCGTCTAGCGCTGCATCAGGGTGAAGGAGTTGATCGACGAAATACTGATCGACGAGTTCCCAGGTGTCACGACTCATTCGATGGCCTTTCCATTAACGAGTTCGAGCGTTGCTCCGGAAGCTCTCGCCCGGATCGCCGCGCGAAGGCGGGTAGCCAGACGTTCCGTGACCAGACGCTCCATGTCTTCGAGCGGAACGAACCGGAAGCTGATCAGTTCGCTCTTCTGCAGCGTAATCAGCGTCGGATCGTCGAGTAGGCCTCCATCGTACTGGAACATGATGGCGTCGCCACGTGGCAGCGGGTCCGAAGTATGCGAGAGGACCAGCAGGCGACCGGTGCGATTAGCCAGTCCCAGTTCCTCCATCACCTCCCGCTCGCACGCGGAACGCGGATCCTCGCCTCGCTCGACGACCCCGCCCGGACATTCCCACTGTGGTTTGTAGTTCGGCTCGACGAGAAGCACCTCGCCGGAGGAATTGGTGATCAGCACACCGGCGCCGGATCGTCGTGCCGGCTGCTGCAGGTAGTAGGGATTGCTGTTGTCTTCCTGAACCATAATGTCATTCCACAAATGGAACAGGCCCGAAAGCGCTTCTGCGGCGCAATCGGACCTGCTTCGAATTGGTGCCGAAGGGGAGACTCGAACTCCCATGGGTTTCCCCGACGCATTTTGAGTGCGTTGCGTCTGCCATTTCGCCACTCCGGCCTTGCCGGGCCACAGTGTACCGTAAAAGTATGGCTATTTGCCGCCCGGGGCGGTTGGGTGCTAGTGTCGCATGTGATATGAGCGACTGATCGAAACGAACGTCGACAGCAAGGCAGCCCTTGGGTCGAACACTGGTGAATCTGGGCGTGTTTGTCGTTGAACCCATGGCTGAACCCGACATCGAGGAAGTCAGCCGCGTCGAGGCTGAGTGCTTCACCAATCCTTGGCCAGTGTCTGCCTATCAACGGGAATTGAAGCGACCGGAACAGAATTACTACATCGTGTTGCGAGAGGAGCCGGACATCGAAGGAGTCGAACCGGCAGCCACATCGAATGGTGATTCCGACTGGGCGAACTCGTTCCGGACGCGACGTCCCCGCCGGTTCGGATTCTGGCCATTTGGCCGACGCGATGCTTCTGCAGCCAAAGCGCCAATCATCGGCTTCGCCGGCATGTGGAATCTCATGGATGAATCACACATCACCACAATTGGTGTCACACCCGCCATGCGTGGCAATGGTCTGGGAGAGATTCTCTTTGTCACCATGCTGGTCGAGGCGCGCCGACGCAGTGTGACGTGGGTCACGCTGGAGGTTCGGGTGACCAATCTCTCGGCACAGAGCCTCTACCGTAAATATGGATTCACGATTCAGGGTCGACGCCCTCGCTACTACAGCGACAACAACGAGGATGCGTTCATCATGTGGTCGGGATCGCTGAAGGATGAGGACTATCTGAAAACGATTCAGCAACTGAATCGGCAGCTTCATCACAAAATGAGTTTTGGCGATCTTTCCCATCCCGAAGTGGACGAGGACTAGCGATCATGCTGGTCCTTGGGATCGAGACATCCTGCGATGAAACGGCTGCGTCGGTTGTCGAGAATGGGATTTTGATTCGGTCGAATGTGATCTCGTCGCAAATTGCGCTTCATCAGCAGCATGGCGGTGTCGTGCCGGAACTGGCAGCGCGAGCCCAGCTGACGGCGATCATGCCTGTTATCGAGCAAGCACTGGCCGATGCCGCGGTTACGCTGTCCGACATCGATCTGATCGCGTTCACCCAAGGACCAGGTTTGGCCGGGTCGCTGCTGGTCGGGGTCAATACCGCGAAAACCCTGAGTTACGTTCGCGGGATTCCAATGATCGGTATCAATCATCTCGAAGCCCATGTCTATGCCAACTGGTTGCAGGATTCGAATGAAACGGCGCAACCTGGTCCGACGTTTCCAGCGATCTGTTTGTTGGTTTCAGGAGGGCACACTGATCTGATGCTGCTGCACGATCATCAAACCTACGAATCACTCGGTCACACGATCGATGATGCAGCCGGCGAGGCGTTCGACAAGGGGGCGCGGCTTCTCGGACTCGATTATCCGGGCGGGCCGGCGATTCAGCGAGCAGCTAACGCGGGCCGGCCCGATGCCTATCGATTTCCTCGTGCCTGGTTGGGCGACTCGTGGAACTTCAGTTTTTCCGGTCTCAAAACGGCACTGCTGCGGGAAGTCGATCTGTTTCGATTGCCATCGTCTCCGCGAGCAGCATCGACACTCCCGTTTCCCAAACACTTCCCTCCGACGTTCGGAGACGATGCGCCGATTGAAGATCTCGCTGCGTCCTATCAGCAGGCGATCGTTGATGTGCTGGCCAGAAAAACCGCACTTGCGGCGAGAGACAAGGGAGTCGGGAGTGTGCTGATCGCGGGCGGAGTTGCCGCCAACGCACTGCTGCGTGGCAGACTTCGCGACGAACTCGTCCTCGCCTTCAAGGACGCTGTTCCACCTCTCCTTCACTGGCCCGAGCTCTCGCTTTGCACCGACAATGCGGCAATGATTGCCGGGCTGGGGTACCAGCGGTATCAGGCGGGATATCGAACCGGGCTCGATGCAGATGCCTATCCACGCTGGCCAATCGGACGTTTTCCACCAGGGCAGGAACCATGAATCATGAAACAGCAGACGCGGTCGAACAGGAAGTCCTGAACCGCGCGGAGACACTCGCACTGGATCTGGCACGCCAGGCTGGCGTGCTGATACGTGATCGTCTCTACGACGATCGGGAGATCCTGCACAAAGGTCGGGTGGACATCGTCACTGATGCCGATCAGGCAGCCGAACTGGTGATTGCTGGTGGCATCACCGCAGCATTTCCCGATCACCGGCTGATTGCCGAGGAGGGTGCGCGCGGAAACGAATCCAGCCCCTATGGCTGGGTGATCGATCCAATCGATGGAACGACCAATTACGCACATCGGCTTCCGCAGTTTGCCGTATCGATTGCGCTCGAGTTTCACGGCGATCCCGTGCTCGGAGTCGTGTACGATCCGATGCGCGACGAGATGTTCCAAGCCCGGATCGGGCGGGGAGCGTTTGTCAACGATCGACCGATTCGCGTATCCGAAACTGCGGACCTGATTTCTTCGCTGCTGGCATCTGGCTTCTCCTACAACATCGAGGAGCGGCCGATCTCCTACGCCCTCTGGATCGACATCAACAATAAGGCACAGGGATTGCGCCGTGCCGGTGCCGCGGCGCTGGACATTTGTTACGTTGCCGCTGGCAGGCTCGATGGGTACTTCGAGAAACCGGTCAACGCCTGGGACATCGGTGCCGGAGCGATCATCGTTCTGGAGGCGGGTGGCAGGTTGAGTGCGCTCGATGGAGCACCGTTTGGTCTTTACGATCGAACGATCTGCGCAACCAACGACACCATCCACGATGAGCTGGTGGCGGCAATCCGGACAACGTTGGACAGCAACTCGGTGACATAATGGTCCAAAAGCGACAGTTGCGGCCCCTGATCTGATAAACTCACGGTCAGTTCGCTACGTACCTGTTCCAACCATGTCCTTGGATCACCACCTGAACAGTTCGACGCTCCTACGTTTGCCGCCTCGATGACAATGCGTCCGCACGAATGCGGAGGAGGTTACGGTTGATGAAACTCATCATCGCGATCGTTCAGGATGAAGATACGGATACGCTGACCGAAGCACTGGTAGCGGCCGGCTTTCGCTTCACCAAGATCAGCACGACCGGTTCGTTTCTACGAACAGGGAATTCCAGCCTGATGATCGGTGTCGAGGATGATGGTGTCGAAGGCGTGCTGGCAATTCTGCAGCGAACCTGCCGCCGCCGCACCCAGATTGCCGTTCCATACTCACCGGCACTCGAACCAGGATTGCTGTATATGCCGGAGAACTTCGAAGTCGAGGTTGGCGGTGCAGTTGTATTTGTCGCCAATGTCGCCCGTTTCGAACGAATCTGAGACGTTTTTCGCGCGAGCGAAACTTCCAGTCGAACAGGCATGTGCTACAACGGACCCGTTATGCGGGTCCGTTTTGTGTTGAATCTGAGGAGTACGAGACGTGAGTTCTGGTGGTCAAATGGCGCAGTCGGCGTGGGTCGACAGCGTCTCTCGCGAAAACATTCTTGAAACTGCCCGAAGCCTGGTATCCATCGAAAGTACCAGCGGTCTCGAACTCGATGTGATGACCTTCGTGCAATCCTGGCTTGATCAGCGGGGCATTTCCTACGTTGTCACCGCCAACGATCCAGAGCGACCGAATGTCATTGCCACCGTCGGCGATCCGGCATCCGGCCCGGTGATCGCGATGAACGGGCACCTCGATACGGTTCCTGTCTCCGACCTTTCATCCTGGAAAACCGAGCCATTCGTTGGCACCGTGTCCGCCGATGGCAAGCGACTCTACGGTCGCGGTGCATCCGACATGAAGAGTTCGGTCGCGGTCATGATGACCATGCTCGAGCACTTCAGGGATGCCAATCTGACCGGCGCGTTGCAGGCCCACATCGTTTCCGACGAGGAGATTGGGGCTCGCTTCGGAACACTTCACGTGCTGGATGAAATCGAGAAAGGCAATCTGCCTCGACCAGACTATGTCTTCATCGGCGAAGGCAGCGAGTTCAAGGTTCGCAATGCGGAGCGTGGCGGATTGGCGCTGGAGGTCAAGTTCTTCGGACGGGCCTCACATACCGCTGCAGCTCGTGTCACCGGCATCAACGCCATCGCCAAGGCCGCCAAGGGTGTTCTCGCTCTGGAACATCATCTCGAGCAATTCCACCCGGCAGTTGGACATCCTGTAATCAGCGTCAATATGATCGAGGGTGGTATTGCCCACAATATCGTTCCTGGTGAGTGCACGATCTCGATTGATCGCCGCATTATCCCGGGTGAGACGAAGGAACGCGCTGTCGCCGATGTGCGAACCGCGCTGGACGCCGTTGCCGCGACCGACCCGGATTTCCGGTACGAATTGATCATCGATCCCGACGGATCGTTCATCGATGCCAACATCACTCCCGAGGATTCGCCGCTGGTGCAGGCATTTCAGGAGAGTGTACGAGTTGTCACCGGCAAGGAACCCGAGTTCTTCGTGCAGTGGGCCGGCATGACCGACGGTCGCTTCTACCGACAGCACGATATCGACACGGTGGGCATGGGGCCGCGTGGTGAAAACGCGCACGGTGCCAACGAATCGATCGCCATCGACGACCTTGTCCTCGAAGGCCGCATCTACGCCCAGACGATCGCGACCTTGCTCAAGGTGTAGTTCGTCCGGCCTCGGTCAAAGACGAGCCGCTGACCCTACTGTTGGATCGCCGAAAAGATCGGTTGCTAACCGGCCGTAACGGTAGTGGTCGACGCGGGCACCATCGATGATGAGGTGTCCGCGGGCGATGCCTTCCTGTGTGTAGCCTGCGTAATCGAGTGTTTTCGCGGATGCGATATTCGTGACTGTGCAGTTGGCTTCGATGCGTTCGATCGCGAGACCAGTCCGTTCGAAGGCGACCGCGCTGGCGAGGATCAACCCGCGACCAGCCAGGCGATGTCCGCGGAACTCCTCGGAAATGGTGTACCCGACATTGGCGATAGCGTTCGATCTGTTGACAACGGTCAGGGAAATCCACCCGGCAGGAATATCGTCGGCGAGAATCACCCACTGCACCTTGCCGTTGAACGTAGGAGCGAGTTCTTCCTGCGCCCGATCACCCAGCGTGGACGCCATCTCGGCGACTGAGAGTTGCAGGATCGGCTGATACCGTCGCACCGATGCCTGCGCCCGCCAGGCGACGAATATCTCCGCGTCGTAGGCTGTAGCCCGACGCAAGCTGCAGGACATGCTCATTTGGATCTCCCTGGCGTCCACCAGTTCCATCGTCCGAACAGACGCATCGCCGAAGGCAGCAAAATCAGCCGAATCAGGGTGGTGTCGATGATGACGGCGATTCCCAATCCGATGCCAACCTGTTTGATGAACTGTAATTCACTGGTACTGAACGCCAGAAAGACGACCAGCATGATCAGTGCCCCGCTGGTGACGAGTCGGGCCGAGGCGGTCAGACCCTTGTCGATCGCCAGATCGTTGTCACCGGTTTCGTCCCAGACTTCCTTGATCCGGCTCAGCATCACCACCTCGTAGTCCATGCTCATCCCGAACATGAAGCAGAACATGATGATCGGCACGAGCAGAATCGTGTAGCCGAGCGGTTCGAAGCCCAGCCATCGATGCAGGTGCCCTTCCTGGAATATCCAGACTAGGGCTCCGAACGACGCGCCGAGCGACAACAGGTTGAGTAGGACGGCCTTGGTCGGCAGCACGATCGAGCGGAAGCGCAGAAACAGCGCGATCCACATCAGGCCAACGACCACAGCCACTGTTAAGGGCGCACGGTCCTTCACGTAGCTGGCGAGATCGACGTTGGTCCCGACTTCTGCGCCGATCTGAACATCGAACGCGCCGAGGGAGAGTGCGTAGCCTTCTTCCCGAATCAGGCGGACCAAATCCATCGTGACGTCGTCACTTGGTCCAAAGGTTGGCGCAATTTCGATGACTGCGGCGTTTTCGGTGACGTAGGCCCGGGTTGCTTCTCGAATCCCCTCGTCGACGAGAATCGAAGTTGAGACAATCGATGATGTTGCACCGAGTGGTACGA
>JBBJOX010000150.1:0-6850 GCA_037724245.1 Thermomicrobiales bacterium
TCGACGCGATCGAAGGCCGGGCGCGCGTCTCGCGGAACACTCCATTCAGTACAGAACCGATCGATTTCGGCGTCACTCATACCGAGCACATCCCGACCAACGAATCCAAGTTCCTGACCGTCGAACGCTGCAACCGGCACCATCGGTTGTGCAGCAGACAATGACTCAGGCACTTGATCGCGCGCCTCGTCCGTAGCGCGCGTTGCCCAGCTATCGGGCCGTCGTGTGATCAGCACGCCAACGAATATCAGCGCGATACCGGCAGACATGGCGATATACAGGTATTCATAGTGGCCGAGCCTGGTCAGCGTTCCACCCAGCCCGACAACGATGGTGCCCGCTGCAATCAGCCCACATCCAATCATGCGTTGCCGATAAGTCCCCGATTTCCAGAACTTCCAGATTGACCAGAGCAGACCACCGACAATGATCGAGGTCCCTACCGAATTGATCGCGATCGTCAGCGCGACCATTGCCGAACCGCGGTCGATCGCTTCCCAGCCATCCTCCGCCAGGCGCGTGCGATCGATTGGTGCGCCTAGTACCGTCGTCACCCAGATCGCCGACAACAGAATCGTTGCCCCGGGCGCGAACCGTCCCATCGCTTTCGGGAACAGCAGGTAGAGTTCTCCAACTGCCAGAAACATCACGACCAGCGCCGGGCCGGTGGCGTAGTACAACCGCGCCAGATTCTCGGACCAGCCGATACTTCGACCATAGGCGTCGGCACCGGCCGCCAGCGCAAACATGAGAAACGCGACAAACCAGACCAGCTTGTCGGGTCGGGGCCGACGAATCTGATCTCGCAACAGCACCAGAGCGCACAACAGACTGATCGCGGTGCTGAAAATCGGAAAAACAATCACAGGCGGAAGGCTCGCAGGCAGAGGACACTCGTCAGGGAGGATCGGCAAATCAGGACAGATCCGAACCCGTCGAGTATAGAACGTCGCTCACTGCTGCTGGTGCAGCATTACCCGGTTACGGTGCGGACTCCTGAAGGATGTAGGCGAGGATATTGGCGATGTCGGAATCGGTTACCTGGAATTCGGCATACGGACCAGGCGGGTGTCCGGTGCCTTCACGAATCACGACCGTCAGCGCCTCGAGCGTCAAGGTCGCTCCCGGCCCACCCGACGCCAGCAAATCGGGTGCAGCACCTCCGCCACCTGCTGTGTGGCACATCAGGCAGACGAACTGGTAGCGGGAAGATCCCTGAACCGGATTTCCAAGTGCGACCGCATCGGTATCGCCACCGGAAGCCGGTGAACTCTCGGCCAGGGCCAGTTCTGCCTCCGTGGTCGCCGCGCGATCGGCTTCGGCTGTGGCATCGACCGTGGCCGTGGGAGTGATCCCCAACGCCTGATCGATTTGTTGATCCGTGGCTCGTCCACAGGCCATCAGCACGATGGCCACGGCAACAATCGAGAACAACCCGGTACCACGACGTCTTACCTGAGTCATCGACGATCCTTTGCCCGAGGTCACTCGCTGGAAGGCGAATGGAGGTTGATTGATCGATGGGGACCTGACCGGGCCCTTTGCCGTCGTTGGCAGTGGCGTTCAGAATAGATGCAGCGTAATGAACCGCTGGTTCGCATGTCAAATGACGATCAGTCGAGACAACGAATCGAACGCTTCAATCTGACGATTGATCACTGCTCAATTTGGGCGCGAGGACCAGACGATGGCTTCACCGGAATTCGTTCGCATCGATGGTCAAACCGTTCGTGTTACGTCGCTGAAGCAGCACGACAGCAATGGAACGCTCGATCTCGTCATTGTTGCCCGCGGCTCTACGGCAGCCGCCTTCCTCGCCGAACTTGGGGAGAAATCACGCATCAATATGGAGATACCCGAAGCATCGACACTCGACTACTCCGTTGTCGATGCCGACCTGCGCTCGACCGGAGAAGGTGAGCAATCGATGAATCGTGCCCGATTCACACTGGCCCCGATCGCGGACCCTCCGACCACAGGGAACGCTACCGAATCGCAGCTCGATCGCATCGAACGCAAGCTCGACGACATTCTGGCTGTGTTCAATCGGTAGGCAATAAGCTGGCTCAGTCGACACACGAGCCGGAAAGAACACAAAAATGCGGGATGACCAGCCAGGTTGGTCATCCCGCATTTGAAACTGATTCAGATCTTGTTTTCAACATCCGTCGGTTTCGGAACCTTGGGCGGTTTCTTCCGCTTTCCGGTAACCGTCTTTGACATACTGCGCAGGCGGGAATACGATCCGGCCACATTAAGGATTGGCTTGATCGCTTCCTCGGTCAGAAAATTCGTGGTGCCGCGAACCCGCTTGACCGTGCCGGTCGCTTCCTCCAGCAACGGAATGACCTTGTCCTTGATCTGGATCGAGAGGAAGACCAACGCAGCAGTGATCCCTGCCAGCAGCACGACCGTCACGATCGACGTCAGGACGACGAAAATGATCGCAATATCGCGAAGTCGTTCCAGCGCCGACTGATCGTCGTCTCCCAGAAAAAAGAGTCCGACAATAATCGCGATGAACATAACGAGCGTCCCAATACCCGCTATCAATCCCTTGGATTTCAGACTACTCATGCGCTGCTTCGTCCCTCTCCATGCCACCCAAAACCGACGCTCATGTGCGTCACGATGTCTCGGTTATTCCCGGATTGTGTCACATTCGAGCACGTTTACACGAGGCCAGGTGAATTCGCACTACCCACGCTCTACCGCCGAGATCGTGCCACCACCCAGCACCTCTTCTCCCTGATAGAAAACGACCGCCTGCCCCGGAGAGGCAATCGGACCCTTTTCGGAGACGAAGTGGACCCCGGCAGTCCGCCTATCCCGATCACCCAGCGAGACGGACGCGGCATGGGGCGTACCCCGATAGCGAACAACCGACGTGCATTCCAGGCCGGTCGTCAACCACTCGCCCGAGATCATCGACACATCGTCGAGGGCAACGCGACGTGCCGATGCCTGATCGCGCGATCCCACGACCAGATTGTTGGCTGATGTATCAAGGTGCAGCACGAAATACGGCTTCTTCGCGGCGATGCCAATCCCGCGCCGCTGGCCAACCGTGTGATTGACCAGACCACGATGCTCGCCGATTTGCTCGCCGTTCGACGTCACGATCTTTCCCGGTCGCGTCACATCGGGCCGCCGTTCCGATACGAAATCGGCATAGGATCGATTGCCGACGAAACAGATTTCCTGACTCTCCGCCTTGTCCGCGACTGGCAACCCAAACGCCCGGGCCAAGGTCCGCACTTCATTCTTGGTCAGGCCACCCAGTGGAAACCGGATGAATTCCAGTTGCTCCTGGGTCAATGTGTAAAGCACGTAGCTTTGGTCCTTGGAACCATCTACCGCCCGCAGCAGTCGATGTGGTTCTCCGGATTCCGCAGATCCCCGGACGATTTGGGCATAATGCCCCGTCGCCAGACAATCGGCACCAAGGGCCTTGGCCCGCGTCACCAGATGCCGGAACTTGACGTGCCGGTTGCATTCGAGACAGGGATTGGGGGTTCGACCGGCAGCGTACTCATCGACAAACTTGCCGATGACCGCCTTGCTGAACTCGATTTCCATATTGACGGCATAGAACGGCACATCGAGCGTGGCACACGTCGATCGCGCGTCGTCCATCGCGGGAATACCGCAACATGGATTTGCGCGGTGGTCCTCATCGTCAGGAGAAAACAGGCGGAGATTCATGCCGACGACACGGTAGCCGCGTTCGCGCATGACTAGTGCGGTCACGGCACTGTCGACTCCACCGCTCATCGCAACGACGACGGTTTTGCCGATACCATCGCGCGGTCCGATTTTTTCTTCGCCCAGAAGTGAATCAATGAGTTCCCGATCGACATCGGGCAGCAATCGGGAAATAGCTTCGTGCGTCAGCATCGGGGATGATAGAGCCACTGGATCATATCCATCGTCGGCCACAGCGAATCGATATTGAGGGCCGCCGCGGCGTAGTTTTTGTCACTGCTTAAGAGGATGTCAGACCAACCCGGTTGACCAAATCAGTGTAGCATGGGCGTTTGGAACACTCTGTTTCCCGAAACTTGATACCGGTAAAACCGGTCTGGTAGCTTCTGGTTTCGCAATCGGGCGGGGGTACGATCAACGTATGGCGCGGCACGATACTACTGACGCTGATCACAGCGTTGGAACAGAGCACGCGCTGAACGGATCGTCCAATGGCGGTCATGAATCGACACGCCCCGCCGAGCCAGTTGACACGCGCAAACTCTGGAAGTTTGTGCTGCTCGAACTCGAGCGCAAGGTTAGCCGTACCGCCTTCGACAACTGGGTCCGGCATACGGCCATTGGCAAGATCGAGGGCGATCAGGTCGTCGTCACCGGTCCCAACGTCTTCAGTGTCCAGACAATCCAAAGCCGGTATGCCAATCATATCGAGGCTGCGCTGAGCAGCCAACTGGGGCGTACCGTCAGCGCGCACTTCGCGGTCGCCGGACAGGAAGCGAACGCGCTCAATCGGATCAAGCCAGCATCGTCTTCCTCGCGATCCGATTCCAACGGTTCAGCGCAACGTCGAGGGCAGGCCGCCTCGGCCGAGGGTAGCGTCGGCATGAAGCAGGGCCGGCTCGAGCCCGCCACCTCCGGCGGACTCAACCCTCGCCTGCGATACGACAACTATGTGGTTGGCTCATCGAATCAACTCGCCCACGCGGCGTCACTCGCGGTCGCCGAAAATCCGGGGCACCTGTACAATCCGCTCTTTGTCTACGGAGGCGTCGGCCTCGGAAAAACACACCTGCTCCACTCGATCGGACACCGCGCGCTCGAACTGAATGCCTCGCTGACCATTCTCTACGTCACGTCGGAAACCTTTACCAACGAAGTCATCAACGCGATTCGCTCGCAAAAGATGGATGACTTTCGCGCCCGGTACCGCTCTATCGATATCCTGATGATCGACGATATCCAGTTCATCGCCGGCAAGGAATCGACGCAGGAAGAGTTCTTCCATACATTTAATACGCTTTACCAGAACGGGAAGCATGTTGTCATCAGTTCGGACAAGCCGCCACGCGCTATAGCATCACTCGAGGAGCGCATGCGTTCCCGTTTCGAAGGCGGTCTGATCGCCGACGTGCAATCACCCGACTACGAAATGCGCACAGCCATTCTTCGGGCCAAGGGCGAGGAACTGAAAGTCAATCTCCCGGACGATGTTGTCCAGTATGTCGCCCACAAGGACCAGACCAACATCCGCGAACTCGAGGGTGCCCTGAACAAGATCCTGATGATGGCCCAGCTCTACCGTCGACCGCTGACGCTTCAGCTGGCGATGGAATCGCTGACCGATGCCTCGATTTCGCAGCGTCGGGCCGGAGTCACGATTCAGGATGTGGTCAGTGCTGTGACCACCTACTTCAAGGTGAGCGAAAAGGACCTCAGTGGACGCAATCGCAAACGCGAGATTGTGGTTCCCCGACAAATCGCGATGTATCTCCTCCGCGAGGAAACAACGGCACCACTCAAGGACATCGGGCGGGCACTGGGCGACCGCGACCACACCACCGTGTTGCACGGCATCGAGAAGGTGGAGCAAAACCTCGAGAAGGATTCCGTCCTTCGCACACAGGTGATGGCGATTCGTGAATCCCTGATCACACGAACCCGCACCTGACGACGATTCCCCGTCACGGTGACCGAGGCTGAGTCACATCTGCGTTCCGCGCAATCTGCATATCCTGTGTCGTGGAACTTCCCAACTGGGCCCAATGTGTCTAGAATCGCCGGGTCAACCATTCCGCTGCATCATGACTTGCCCAGGAGTTGATTCCTATGGCGATTTCTCCCAGCGCACCACCGGCCGAATCCCTTTACACCCACGATGCCTACCGGCTATCAGTGGACGAGTTCATCGCGTTTCGCAGAAACGGCTTCCTCGTCGTTCGCGGACTTGTTTCCCCGGAAGAGATCGAGGAACTGAAGACCCATACGACCGATCTCATGCAGGGAAATCTTCCCGAGCAGCAATCAACCACTCTCGACGGACCTCACAGTGGTCCCAGCGGAACCGCCGTGCAGGCGCTGGCAGCTCCCCCGGCTCATCTCACTCCGGAAGAGAAAGCCGATTACTTCCTGCGACTGCACATGCTCCACCGTCAGCTCGAACTTCACGAGCGATTTCTGCTCCACCCTCGTGTGCTCGATGTACTTCAGGCACTGATCGGTCCTGATCTGCTCGCCCTGCAAACCATGCTCTTCCTCAAAGGACCGGGCAAACCCGGCCAGGGCTGGCATCAGGACACGTATTACATACCGACCCATCCAGACACGCTCTGCGGTGCCTGGATCGCGATCGACGACTGCGATGAACAGAACGGTGCTCTCTGGTATGCCAAGGGTAGCCAGCACGAACCGGTCTACCCTCCACGATCCGGCTACGGGTTCGGGGATCACCTGCTCGAAGGTGTCCAAAGTGTCGATGGTGTCAGCAACCCGAACGATGCGGACAACGATCTGGCCAGAATCGCCGACCGCTACGATCAACTTCTGGTCTCCGCCAGGTCGGGCGATGTCGTGTTCTTCGGTGGCCATGTGCTGCACCGAAGCAAGAAGAACTGGTCCAGTGATCGCTTCCGACGCTCGTTTGTCGGACACTACTGCAATGCCCGCTCGTTCACGCAGTGGGGACGCGAGCACGGTGAAGATGTCGACGATTCGACTCTGGGAACCAACCAGTTCCACATTCTCGCCCGCGGCAACACACACCTCCCGTTTGCCAAACCGCAGTTCGGCACCTTTTGCGCTGCCATTCTTGATCCCGAACAACGACGAACCGAAAGCGAGTTTGCCGCGATGATGATGGGAGATATGG